>DAORXQ010000011.1 GCA_035371905.1 bacterium
GAACTTGTGATTTTATTGAACCAGTGATACCTCCTTGCATAATTATTTTTCAAATTCATTCCCTGTTGTATAACTGCCCAGTTCCCTTTTTTATCAACAAAAATATTATGGTGATAAAGTTGATACCCATCCTGAATACAATTATTATCAATTTTACTTGTAAGTTTTGAAATAAAAATAATTTCATCCTTCCTATCAATAAATCTGTTGTTTCTTATTTCTTCAGGTGTTAAAAGCCCATTTTTACCCTTCCCTCCAAAAATAAAAATTCCATATTCCGGGTTATTATTAAAAACATTTTTTAAAGCATGACATACTGTCGTAGTAACACCTGACGAATGCCAGTCAAAACCAGAGATACAACCAAGTACCTGGAAATAATAAGGGTCGGATAAACGTTTCAAAAATTCTTCTGTACCGAATTCCATTATTATCAACCTACCAATCTCAAAAAGTATTTTCTTCTGTCTTTCAAAAAGATATTTTGGTGCTGAACCGAAATGTAAAGGTAACTCTGTAATATTTCTTTCCATATTTTAATTTTAGCAAAATTTTTATTAAAATCTCTATTTTCTTAATTATAGTTTAAAACCAGTAAAAAAAAATGTAAAATTAAAAAATGGAAAAATTGTTAAGTATATACAATGAAGTTTACAAAATTATAAATTCGGTATCAGAGAATAAAAATGAAATAACAGAGATAAATCTTTTTAATGAAAAAAGAAAAGCAGGAATTTTGTTCCTTCCTGATTTTTGTTCTTCTGTATTAATTATTTTACCCGGAGCAGGATATAATGAAAAATTTCAAAAATCAGTTTTTAAAAATTTTAAATTTTTACTGAAAAAAAATATAGGGATATGTATTTTCAATCTAAATAATGGGAATTTGGATAAAGAGGATGTTATTTTTTTTAATTACTTTAAAGAAAAGATAGGAGAAATCAGAGGAATAATTGAGTATATAAAAAATGAGTTAAAAATAAAAAATGTAAATCTTCTCGGTATAAGTTTTGGTGGGATACTTGGATTCATTGTTGCAGCACTGGAAAAAGAAATAAAAAAATCTATTTTTATACTTTCAGGAGTTAATTTAGAATTTATTACATGGAAAAGTTTACTTCGTTTCAGAATAAAAAAGGATTGTAAAAGAGTTGTGTGTAAAAGAATGCATAAGGTATACAGAAATCTTTTAAAAAACAATCTGTATAATGAAATTTTAAATCTTCCAAGAAAATGTTTTCTTTATGACCCCTTTACATATCTGACCAATCTGATAGATAGAGAAATATTAATGATAAATAGTATTTTTGATATGATAATTCCTTTTTACTGTGTACTTGAGGTAAAAAAACGATTAAAAAATGTAAAGACGCTTTGGTATCCATCAACTCATCTAACATTAAAATTTTTTATCCCTTTTATTAGAAAAAATATACTGAATTTCTTAAAAAATGAAAATATATCCGGGAATTGATTTGATAGAGATAGAAAGATTTGAAAAAGCATACCAAAAATATGGAGAAAAATTTCTTAAAAAAATTTTTTATAATGATGAACTTTTATATCTTGAAAAAAATATAATCAAAATGTGTATATCTTTTTCCTTTAAAGAATCCATATGGAAGTCATTACCGGAAAAAATACAGAAAAAACTACTTTTTAAAGATATAAAAATAGGATGGGACAATAACAATCCATTTTTACTGAAAAAAATAGAAAATTATGAGATACTTCTTTCTTACTCAATCACTGAAAAATATATAATTACAACTGTTTTATTGATTGAGATTTGAATTTAAAATTATCTGATACGTATCAAAAGCAATCCTTAATTCTTCATTTGTTGGAATGACAAAAACCTTAATTAAAGAATTATCTTTACTTATTTCCCCTTCTTTTCCAAATACCTTCTCATTTTTCTCATCATCTATAATAATTCCAAAAAACTCCATATTCTCCAATGATTTTTTCCTGACAAGTGGGACATTTTCTCCAATACCTCCAGTAAAAACAATAGCGTCAATTTTACCAAGGACAGCCATATAACTTCCAATGTATTTTTTCAATCTATAACAGAACATATCAATTGCAAGTGTAACTTTTTCATTTTTATTGTAAAGGGGTAATAAATTCCTGAAATCATTAGAAATCTCTGAAATTCCAAGTAATCCACTTTTTTTGTTTAATATTTCACTAACTTCTGAAATTTTTAAATTTAATCCTTCTAAAAGATAAAGAATAACTCCGGCATCTATATCTCCACATCTTGTACCCATTATAAGACCCTCAAGTGGCGTAAGTCCCATACTGGTATCAAAAGACCTCCCATTTTTCACTGCTGTTACACTGCATCCATTGCCAAGATGACAGGTAATCACATTTATATCGTATTTCCCCTTACCCATAATTTCAGATGTTCTTCTTGCAACATATCTGTGAGAAATTCCATGAAATCCATATTTTCTTATTTTATGTTTTTCATAAAAACTATAAGGAATTGCATAAAGATTTGCAATTTTTGGTATTGTGGTATGAAAAGCTGTATCAAAAGCAGCAACCTGAATACTCTCGGGAAAAATTTCTATACATCCCTTTATTCCTGCTAAATTATGTGGATTGTGTAGAGGTGCAAGAAAAATATAATCTTCAATTTTTTTTATTACATTTTCATCAACTTCAACACTTTTTTCAAATCCCTCTCCTCCATGAACAACCCTGTGTCCAATTCCTTTTATTTCTCTAATATCTTCTATTTCGTTCTCAAGCAATGTTTTTGCAATAAGTTCAATCCCTTTTTGATGTGTTTCTATTTTTAATTGCTTCTCTATTTTTATCTTTCCACTGTATTTAAAAATAGAAATTTCTTCACCAATTTTTTCCACACTTCCATAAGAAATAAGATTTTCTTCAGGCATCTCAAACAATTTAAACTTTATAGAAGAACTCCCACAATTTATAACAAGAATTTTCATTATTTTTTAAGATATTCTTTAATAAAATCAACTGCTTTAGCAACTGTCTTTACTTCAAGAGCTTTCTCTTCATCCATTTCTATACCAAATTCTTCTTCAAAAGCAGCAACAAGTTCTAAACTCTGAACACTCTCCGCTCCAAGGTCTTCTACAAATCTATCCTCAAGTCTTATTTTATCTGTATCAACCCCAAGGACTTCAGAAATAACTTTTTTCACCCTTTCAATTATTTCAACATCATTCATTTTCCCTCCTATTTTGAAATTTTTCTACTTTTTTCAATATGTATTTTTCTCTCTGCCTCTGTCATTTCGTAAACTTTTCTTATCACTGTTTCTTCAGAAGATAAAAGAATCCTGTTTCTCCTTTCCATTGCAATTTTAGCTGTCTTTAAAGAATAATCTACTCCATATCCCTTCATAAATTTCCCGCTCACGAACCATACAAATGAAGGAAAATATTTTGGAAGAATATTATCTGCTGTTATATTACACATTATTCCAACTATTGTTCCTGTATTAAAAAATGTACCTATGCTTGTTTTGGTATGATCTCCAATAAAAGAACCAACTTTTAATTCTCCTGTATCTGTGGGCTTTCCATTTAAATATACACTCACATTTGAATAATCATTTTTTAAATCACTGTTAGTAGTTAAAGCACCAAGATTTACAAACTCTCCTACATAACTGTGTCCAATAAAACCATCATGGTACTTATTAGAATAAGAATGAAAAATACTTTCTTCAACTTCTCCCCCAATTCTACAAACAGGACCAAAACTATTTCCCTCTCTTATTTTCGCACCGGGCATAATCTGTGTTTTCTCTCCTATATAAGAAGGACCAATAATTACTGAAAATGGGAAAATTTTTACTCCTTCATCTATATATACAGGTCCTTCACTTGCATCAATAACTACAAAAGGATAAACTTCTGCAGTTTGAGCAACAAAAACATCTTTTTCTGAACCATAAACACATGCTTTTTCAGAAAATTTTCCTGAAATTCCTCTTTTATTTATTTTATTAAATTCAAATTTTATCAATTTAGAATTATGATGAACAAGATTCCATGGAAATCTAATGATAGTAAAGTCAGTGTCCTCTTTTTTTACGTTACTTATCAAAATTTTCAAAAAATCATTTATATTTCCATTCCAGTACTTATTCACACTCTCTTTTTTTAGTAAACCATAAACAATTTCTCCATTACTTAAATATACTCTTTCCTCTTTTAAATTCAATTCGACTCTCCTATCAATTAACCACCTCCCATTAACAATCAGAACATCATCTTTCAAAAAATCTTCTTCATTTACTTTATAATTAAATTTTTCCTTACAGAGTTCTTTTAAATAATCTCTAACCCATAAAATTACTTCTCCTTCAGGTAAAATAGAAATAATTTTTTCAAGGATAGAATTAAAACCACATCTTAATTCAAAAACTGCTTTTAAATATGAAATTGGTGTGAGATTAATCCAATTTTCATCCTCATAAATTAATATTTTCATTTTACCTCCTGTCTTTTAACTCATTAAACAGGTAATAACAGTTGTAACAATTATATCCTTCACTTTTGCTCCTCTTGAAAGGTCACTGACTGGTTTTGAAAAACCCTGTAAAATGGGACCATATGCCTGAGCATTTCCCAGATACTGGGTAATTTTATAAGCGATATTACCAGAATTTAAATCTGGAAAAATTAAAACATTTGCTTTACCCGCTACAGGTGAAAACTCTTTTACCTTTCTCTTAGCCACTTCCTCGTTTATGGCTGAATCAACCTGCAATTCGCCGTCAATATCAAATTCTCTATTTTTTTCTTTTGCTATCTTCACTGCTTTTTGAACTTTCTCCACCAATGGATGAGAAGCAGAACCTTTTGTTGAAAAGGAAAGAAAAGCAATTTTAGGATTTTCGCCCATCAATTTTTTATAATTTAATCCAGTTGTTATTCCTATTTCTGCAAGTTGATTTTCATCAGGAGAGATGTTAACTGCACAATCTGCAAAAAAATAAATTTTTCCATCAGGTAAAACCATTATAAAGAAACTTGAAGTTGTTTTTATCCCCTCAAGATATCCAACTGTTAATGCTGCTGATTGTATAACATTTGCAGTGGTATTAGTAGCACCGGCAATCATAGAATCACAATTCCCTGTATCCACAAGTAAACCGCCAAATATAAGTGGTCTTCTCACTATTTTTTCCGCCACATTTTTATTTATATTTTTTCTTTTTTCACAATATCTATCTACAAGAATCCCAAATAATTCTGAATTTTCAGGGTCAATTATTTCTATTTCTGAAAGATTTGTAATCCCAAGGTTTTCACCTGTTTGAAAAATTTTCTCTTTATTACCCAGAAGAACAGGATTTACTATTCTTTCCTTTTTCAATTCAGAAGCAGATAATAAAATTCTTTCATCTTCCCCTTCAGGGAAAACAACTTTTTTATTCAAACCTTTAACTCTTTCAATAAATTCCTGTATTTTATCCATTTCTTTTTCTATTTTAAATTATCAGAATAACTTTATCCCTATTTTTCTTTCGGCTTCATATGCAAATCTATAATATTCTTTTCTGCTTAATTTACTTGCTGCTTCTTCATCCAGAATAACTGTAACTTTAGGATGTAATTGTAATACAGAAGCCGTAATCTGAGAAGTTATTGGTCCTTCAATTGCTTTTGCAACAACTTCTGCCTTTTTAATTCCATTTGCCAAAAATATTATTTCTTTTGCTTCAAGAATAGTTCCCACTCCCATTGTTAGGGCAAATCTTGGAACATCTTCAACTTTTTCAAAAAATCTGGAGTTATCTTTTATTGTCTGCTCATCAAGAGCAACCAATCTTGTTCTTGAATAAATAGAAGAACCTGGTTCATTAAAACCAATATGTCCATCCCCTCCTATTCCGAGAACCTGTAAGTCAATGCCTCCTGCTTTTTTAATCATCTCTTCATAACTTTTACAGTATTCCTCTATTTTATCGATAGAAATTTTTCCATCAGGTACATGCGTATTTTCTTTTTTTATATTTATACCATTGAATAAATTAACATCCATAAAGTATCTATAACTCTGAGGATGTTCTGGAGAAAGTCCATAATACTCATCAAGATTGAAGGTAATAACATTAGAAAAATCAAGATTTTCTTCTTTATGTATCCTTATAAGTTCTTGATACAGTCCAATAGGAGTACTACCTGTAGCAAGTCCCAAAACACAGTTTGGTTTTTTCTTTATAAGGTCTTTTACTATTTTTGCTGCTTCCTTACTCATTTCTTCATAACTCTTCGTTATTATCACTCTCATCTTTCCTCCTTTTTTTATCTTTAAAACTTTCACCTAATTGTTTCATACCAAGTGAAATCTTTTTATTTTCCGGGTCTATTTCAAGTATCATAAGTTCAACTTTTTGTCCTTTTCTTAAAACTTCAGAGGGATGCTTAATTGGTGTATCTGAAATATTTGAAATGTGTAAAAGTCCATCTATACCCTTTTCTATTTCAACAAAAGCACCAAAATCTGTTATGTGATAAACCTTACCTGTAACAATAGTTCCAACAGGATACTTTTTTTCAATTTCTGGCCAAGGATTTGGTTCAAGTTGTCTTAAGCTGAAAGAGATTTTCTGTTCTTCTTTTTTAATATCTATAACTTTTACTTTTAATGTATCTCCTGTAGCCACAACCTCTGACGGATGTTTTATTCTTCCTGTCCATGAAAGTTCAGAAATATGTAAGAGTCCTTCAACGCCTTCTTCAAGTTTAATAAATACACCGTACTCAGTAATATTAACAACTTTACCTTCTACAATTGAACCAACAGGATATTTTTCCTCTACTTTATCCCATGGATTTTGAGTTTTTTGCTTTAATCCAAAAGAAACAACCTGTTTTTCAAAATTTATATCAAGAACAACAACTTCCACCTTTTCACCAATACTTAGAAGTTGAGATGGATGACTAATTCTTCCCCAACTCATATCGTTTATATGAAGAAGTCCAACGACTTCATGCTCTATTTCTATAAAAGCACCATAATCAACTATATTTTTTACAACGCCTTTAACCAGTTGATTTTTACTTAAACTTTTTAAATACTCTATTTTTTGTCTTTCTTTTTCTTCTTCCAGATACTGTTTCCTTGACACAACAACATTTTTTCTTAAAGAATCAAATTTCAAAATTTTAAAAAATGTTTTCATGCCAACATATTCATTTGGATTTTTAATAGGAACTATATCTGTCTGAGAAGAAGGTAAAAATGCTGTTACACCAATATCTACTCTATACCCACCCTTAACCCTTTTAAATATAACGCCCTCAACAGGAACATTATTTTTAAATTTTTCTTCCAGTTGTTCCCAGTACAACATAATATCTGCTTTTTCCTTAGATAATGGAATAAGTCCGTTTGAATCAGGGTCAAGAGATTCAATAACCACATAAACTTCTTCGCCTTTCTTTAATTCATTTCCCCTACCTTTAAACTCTTCTTTTGAAGTTACACCCTCTGATTTAAAACCAATATCAATAATAACTTCTTCATTTAAAATATCCACCACTCTTCCCTTAATCAATGAACCTGGTTTAAAACTTGCTATTTTTTCTTCTAAAACTTTATTAACATTTTCTTTTACCATTTATGGTACCTCCTTGTACCCTATTTTTTTAAAATATTCAATTACTTTTCTTATAAAAAAATTAGGCGTTGAAGTTCCTGAAACAATTCCTATATTTTTAAAATCACTGAATTTTATTTTACTTAAATCTGCGAATTTTTCAATAAAAAAAGTATTCTTACATTCTTTTTTACATATTTTAAAAAGTTTTTTAGTATTAGAACTTTCTTTTCCCCCAAGAATAAAAACTGCATCAGATGATTTTGCTATTTCAACACCTTCTTTTTCTCTCTCTTCAGTAATTTTACAGATTGTATTTAAAACAAGTATCTTATTTGATTCAACCATTTTAACAATATCTTTTACAATCTCAAAGTAATAATTAAAATTTAAAGTTGTTTGACTTACTACAGCGACTTTTTTCCCTCTAAAATATTTATATTTTAACAAATCTTCTTTACTTTCTATTACTTTTATATTTCTTCCGTATCCTTTTATTCCCAAAACTTCTGGATGACTTTTATTCCCAACAATTAAAATATTATAACCTGTATTGCTCAAATTTTCAACTAAATAATGAATTTTTTTTACAAATGGGCAGGTCATATCATAAATTTCCAGATTTGATTTTTTTAATTTTTCTATTTCTTTTTTAGCAAGTCCGTGAGACCTTATTAAAAAATATTTTCCTTTAATTTCGCTTACAGAATTGAAAACTTTTAAACCTTTTAACTTAAGATTCTCCATTACCAGTGGGTTGTGAACAATATCTCCAACCGTAGAAAGTGATTTCAATTTTTCAAGCAATTTTTCTGTTGTCTCAACAGCCCTTTTAACACCGAAACAAAATCCGATATTTTTTGCAACAATTAGTCTTTTCATTTCAGTGTTTTAATTATTTCTATTACTTTTTCACTAATTTCCTCATAACTTTCTTTTTCAAAATAAACAGGATTACCAACTATTACTTCTATTTTTTTTAGTCTTATAAATTTACTGTTTCTCGGAAGTGCTTTATCTGTTCCTTTTAATCTTACAGGAACAACAGGAACATTACTTTTAATTGCAAGGAAACCAACCCCTGGTTTCCCTTCTTTTATCAATCCATCTTTACTTCTTGTTCCTTCAGGGAAAATAACAAGTCCTTCTCCTTTCTTTAAAATTTTTATTGCTTTTTTTAAAGTTAAAGGCATTGAACTTTCTCTATCAAGAGGAATTGCTCCTAAAATTCTAACTATAGAAGAAAGAACTTTTATCTCAAAAAGAGAACTTTTTGCGAAATAATAAAGTTTTCTCGGACATACGAATCCTATTGTAGGAGGGTCAAGATAACTTAAATGATTTGAAGCGACAATAAATCCTCCTTTTTTAGGAAAATTCTCTTTCCCTCTGATTTCAATTAAGAAAAAAACATTATAAACGAAAAATCCTATAAGTTTTGCAAGAAGATATAAAAAACTTCTCATTTAATTAATTTTTTAATATTTTCAAATCTTTTACTTTTTTTTAAAAATTCAAGGTCTTTATCTTTTTCTATATAACTCTTTCTATTAAATCCAAGAGAAATAGCTATTTTTAAATTCATAACCGCTTTCTCCATGTCTCCGAGTAATGAATAATCACATGCTAAATTATAATAGGAAATCGGGTCTAAATTTAATAATTCTGCAATTTTTTTATCAATTTTTAAGACCTTTTTATAATCTCTCTGGTAAATGTATATATGGGACAATTGAAAAAGAACTTCCAAAAAATCAGGATTTATCTTTATTAATTTTTCATAAAATTTCTTTTTCTCAAAAATTTTTTCTTTCATTTTTTTCATTTTATTAAGGTATACAAAATACAGGTAAATAAAAAAAGAATAAGAAATATAAAAAATGTAATTTTATATTTTTTTCCAACAGGTAGTTTTTTAGTAAACATATATCCAACCAGTGCATAAACTGAAAACCCAAGAAAAAATCCTATCAAAATACCGAATAATTTTATCATTTTTCCAGTATATCTTTAAGCAATGAAATCCCAACCACTTTTGACTTCAAAACTTTGATATTTTTTCTATTTGGAACTACACCATCTCTTTTTACCATCATTAAGTACTCCTGTTTACTCAAAGATGTTTCTGAAATATCAAAAGCATCAGCATCTTCTAAATAAAAATAATCATTATCTTCATCTATCAATGTACCTATATATATCCATGTGGTTGAAGTATCTATTACTATTTTTTTATTTCTATAATCTTTCATCTTTCAAGAATTATAGTACAGGGTCCATCATTGTGTATCTCAACAGTCATTTTTTTTCCAAATTCTCCTTCAACAATTTTTACATTTGACTTTTTTATTTTTTCAATAAACTTATTATAAAGTTTTTCAGCAATTTCTCCTTTCTCTGCCATTGTAAAATCTGGTCTATTACCTCCTGTACAATCCCCATATAAAGTAAACTGTGAAACAATCATTAAATCTCCGCATATATCAGAAACAGAATAGTTCATCTTTCCATTTTCATCTTCAAAAATTCTTAAAGATAAAATTTTTTTGATAACATAATCAATTTTATCCTCTGTATCCCCTTTACCTATTCCAAGTAAAATAACCAATCCTTTTTCTATTTCCCCTTTTTCTTTTTCCTCTACAAACAATTTTGCCTTGCTGACTCTTTGTATAACCAATCTCATAGTATTTTTTATAATATACTAATTTGACAAAAAGGACAAATTAAATATAATTTTAACATTATGGAAATAAAATTTTTTAAAATAGTCGGCTCTGGTAATGACTTTGTAATTATAGACAACAGAAAAAATTTAATAAAAAATAGAAACTCTCTCGCCCTAAAATTATGCGATAGAAAATTTGGAATTGGAGCAGATGGATTGCTTTTACTTGAAAATTCTGAAAAGGCTGATTTTAAGATGAGAATCTTCAACCCTGATGGAAGCGAGGCAGAAATGTGTGGAAATGGTTTAAGGTGTATTTTAAGATTTATATCTGAGAATTCAATTTCTAAAAAGAAACATTTAAAAATAGAAACAAAAGCAGGACTTCTTGATGGTATAATTAAAGGAAAAACTATGAAAGTCAGGATGAATATAATAGGTGAACCAAAATTAAATGTAGAAATACCAGTTGATAAATCTAAAATAATTGGAAATTTTATAAATACAGGTGTTCCACATACTGTAATATTTGTTGATAATGTTGAAAAAGTGGATTTAGAAAAAATAGGACCTCAAATAAGATATAATAAAATCTTTGGAAAAAGTGGCACAAATGTTAACTGGGTTGAAATTATAAAAGAAGGAACAATTAAAATAAGAACATATGAAAGAGGTGTTGAAGGTGAGACCCTTTCATGTGGAACAGGTTCTGTTGCTTCAGCAATTATAACTTCTATTATAAAAAAATTTAAATCACCTGTAACAGTTATTACAAAAAGTAAAGAATTGTTAAAAGTTTATTTTGATGAAGATTTTAATAAGGTTTATCTTGAAGGAAAAACATTTTACGCTTTTAAAGGTGTCTGGGTTGAAAGTTGAATATTGAAATATTGATTCTTTTTTCTTTCGTTTTAGGGATTGTTTTAAATGACTTCTTGCCTTTTTATTATATTTTTTCACTCTTACCATTATTTTTTATTTCAGAAATCAACAGAAAATTTATCATAATTTTTTTATTATTTTTCCTTTCCGGATATTACATAACCGAAAACTATAAAAGAAAATTGATTCCTGAAAAAATAGATTTCTCACAGAATTCTGTGATTGAAGGAGAAATAATCAATATCAAAGAAAAAAAATTTGAAAGAGAAATAGTATTAAATATAAAAAAGATATATAAAGACAACGAAAATAAAATATGGAAAGGAAAAGTTCTTCTTAAAACGAGAAATAATGATAAATTGCTGCCCGGAGAAAATTTAAGAATAAAAGAATTTTCTATAAGTAAAATTTATCCACCTAAAAATCCATCGGAGTTTAACTATAAAAAATTTATGGAAAGACAGGGAATTTTTTATTTAATCAAAAGTGACAGTATTGAAAAAACAGAATCTAGAAAAAATTTAAGATTATTGAATTCTTATATAAGAGAAAAAATTGAAAAAAGGATTGAAAATTATATGAAATTTAATCCAGATGGATACGAAATTGTAAAACTTATTACTATTGGAAGCGATGACCCCCCTGATTTTCTAAAAGAAATTGGAATAAAAAGTGGAATATATCATCTTTTCGTAATTTCGGGAATTCACATTATCTTTTTAATTTTATTTTTTAAAATTCTTTTTATTCCTTTTCAAAAAATAAATAATACTCATCCAAAGTTTTTCCCTTTTTTACTTCTTTTTATTCTATGGTTTTACGACTTTCTCTGTGGTTTCAAGATACCTGTAACAAGAGCAGTTTTAATGGTTTCTTTTTATCTTATATTTGAAATTTTTGAGAGAAAGATAGAACCAATAAAATCTATTATTCTTGCAGGTTTTTTATTACTTTTTATAAATCCTTATAATATATATTCAATTTCTTTTCTGCTGTCCTTTCTTTCAACTTTTGGTATTTTAATAATTCCAGGAAAAATAAAATTAAAAAGAAACTTTATAACTAATTCTTTTATTTCTACTTTTTCAGCACAATTATTTATTTTACCTGTTCTTTTCTATAACTTTGGTTTCTTTTATCCGTTTGGAATATTAAATAATCTATTATTTACTCCTCTTGTTGGTTTTTTGACAATAAACTCTTTTATTTCAATCTTTTTACCTTTTTTATTTTTTATTCTGAACTTTGCAACAAATATTTTTTTAAAACTTCTTATCTTTATCTCTAATTTTTCTTTAAAAGTTAATGTCTATTTCCCATTATTTTTTATACTTATTTACTATTTTTCCCTTTTCATTATTTTTGTACCTCTGAAAAAAAGTTTAAGATTTATCACTTCATTTTTAATAATTCTTCTTTTAGTTTTTTTTCAGGTTAATCTTAAAGAAAATAAAAAGGAGGAGGTTATTTTTTTCTCTTTAAAAAATCCTTTTATTTTGATTAACAAAGAAAGCAAGGGTATTTTAATTACCTCAAACAAAATTGAAAATCCTGTTTTTTACAAAAGTACTCTTTATAAATTACTGAAAGAGAAAAAAATTAAAATTGAAAAAGCTATTATAACCGGAAAAAATTTCTCAGAAAATCTCATTTTTATTTCAAAATACTGCAAAAATATATATATTTCTGACAGTATTCTTAAACCCTGTTTTTTCAATTATGAAAATATAAAAAGTTTTCATAATGATGACAAAATTATTACAGATAACTTTCTTTTTTCTTTTAAAAAAGGCAACCTTTTGGTAAAATATGACAACTTTAAATTTTTAATAATCCTTGATGAAGACCTTGAAAAGTCAATAACAGAGGATAAATATTTTCTTATATATCTCGTGGCATATAAAAAAAATAATAAAAACGATGAAATAATCAACAGTCTACAATCTCCTTTTTTAATTCTTCAGAAAGAAACAAAAAAATTTGAAAATTTAAAAAGTTTATGTCAAAATTATCATTTAAATAAGTCATCTATTATTTTAAATTTAAAAACAGGAATGATTAATTATTGGAGGACAAATGATATTAGAAAATATTGAAAAAATTAAAAAGGGTGAAGAACAAAGTGAAAAAATTATAAAAGATGCTGAAAAAAAAGTGAAAGAGATACTTGAGACATTAGAAGCGGAAGTTGAAAAAATCAAAATGGATAAAGAAAAAATAATGAAAGAAAAACTGGAAAAGTATAAACAGAAAAAAGATTTTGAAAAAAGAGAAAAAATTGAATTTTTAGAAAAACAAAAGGAAAAAATTGAAATAGATTTACAACAGAAAAAAAGTAAGACAGATGAAGTAGCAAACAAAATTTGGGAAAAAATAAAGAAGGAAATTATGCAGTAACAACTCTATCCCTTCCTAACTCTTTTGCTTTATATAATGCAGTATCCGCTTTTTTAATCAATTCTGTAGTTGTCATTCCATCTTCCGGGAAAGAAGCAATACCAAAACTTATAGTTAAATCTTTATTTGGTTGAGATTCTTCATTTAAAAATTTAAATTCCCTTATAGTTTTTCTCAGTTTTTCACAAATTTTCACGGTATTTTCTTTTGTTGTATCTGGAAAAATAATAATAAACTCTTCTCCACCATATCTACAAACAATATCCGAACCCTTAACCCCCTTTTTTAATATATCTGCTATAGTTTTCAAAACATAATCACCAGCGAGATGTCCATTTGTATCATTATAAAATTTAAAATAATCTACATCACACATAGCAATAGAAACAGGTTTATAATTTACCCGACTTTTTGTTAGAATTTCTGAAAAAAGTTTTTCAAAATGTCTTCTATTATACAGTTGTGTTAAACTGTCCATAATTGAGAGAATTTTTGTTTTATTGAAAAGTTCTGTATTCTCAATCATCAATGAAATAGGAACAGATACCATTCTTAAAAGATTCAAATCTCTTAAAGTAAATCTTTTTTCCCTTTTTGAAAAAATACCGAGTATTCCAATCACAGTTTTCTTCTGATATAAACCGCAAACTATAAACGATTTAATCCCATTTTCAGCAAGCACTCCATATTGTGAAAAAGAAGATATATTATTAACAAGAACTGGTCTTCCTTTTATAGCTAATTCTTCTATCAATTCTTGAGAAATTTCGATATGTTCTCCTTTAACACTCATTTTGTATCTATCACCGAAAAGAGTAATAACAATAATTTCTTCTTTAAAAATATTTTTAATGGTATCAAGAATTTTTCCAATAACATCATCTATAGTTACATCCTCTCCAAAAGTTTCTATAATTTCAGTGATGGTGGATAGAAAAGTAGATTCTATTTTATAGTCATTAATTATCAAATCTTTTCTTTCATTCTCTCTCTGTAAAAATTCAATTTTATTTAAAATCTGAAAAGCAAAAATAATATCCAGAACAATTAAAATAGAAATAATAATGTTAAAAGATATAAGATAAAATTCCGGAATAAAGGTTTTTCCTTGTAGATATATCCAGTTGATGACCAAAAGAAATAAAATTACAAATAAAAAAATAAAATTCCTTAAAACCCTCATTCAATTTACCCTATTCCCCCTTTATTTGATTAACCAGTGAGGCAAAATTTTCAGGGTGATTAAAAGCAATATCTGAAAGTGTTTTTCTGTTAAGATTTATACCAAGTCGTTTAAGCCCTGCTATAAATTTACTGTAAGAAATCCCATTTGCTTTACATGCTGCAGAAATTCTGGTTATCCACAATCTTCTAAAATCTCTTTTCTTTTTCCTTCTGTGCATGAAAGCATAGGTTAACCCCTTTTCTGAAAACTCCTTTGCTCTTTTAAAAAGTTTTGACCTTCCTTGTCTATAACCCTTTGCTCTTTTCAAAACTTTTTTTCTTCTTTGTCTTGAACTGGGTGAATTTTTAGTTCTTGGCATTTTTTTTCTCCTTTTTAATTATTTACCTATAAGGTAATAATCTTTTTACCATTTTTATATCGCCTTTATTCTTCAAAACCTGTGACTTCTTAATTCTTCTTTTCCTCTTTGAACTCTTTTTAGAAAGTAGATGACTTCCACCCGCCCCATAATGGATTACTTTACCTGTTTTTGTAATTTTAAATCTTTTTGCCACCGATTTTTTTGTTTTAAGTTTTCCCATTTTTTTCTCCCTTTACATCTATTGGAATAAATGTAACACTTAATCTAACACCTTCAAGTTTAGGTGCTTTATCTATTTTCCCATATTCAGAAAGTTCCCTTATCAACCTTTCCAAAAGAGCATAACCTCTTTCTTTGTAAAGAATTTCTCTACCTTTATAAAAAACACTTACTTTAACTCTGTGACCTTCTTTTAAAAAATTTTCAATATGTTGCTTCTTAAACTTATAATCATGTTCACTTGTTTCCGGAGTAAACCTTATCTCTTTCGTCTGCAATGTTTTTTGTTTTTTCTTTATTTCTTTTTCTTTTTTCTTCTGTTCAAATAAAAATCTTTTAAAATCCAAAATTCTGCATACAGGCAAATTTGAATCTGGAACTATCTCAACTAAATCCAAATTCTTTTCTTTTGCAATGTCTAAAGCAGTTTTTATATCAAGAATTCCTAATTGATTTCCTCTTTCATCAATAACTCTTACCTTTGGACTTCTAATTTGATAATTTATTCTATATCTTCTTTCTTTACCTTCCCGAGCGATGATATCTCCTTTTTACAAATTTTAACTTATATTTTTACTTTTTTCAATACCTCTATAAATTTTAATTATTTTTTTAAAAATTGCAAGTTTAATTTTAATTCACCCATTTAAAGTAAAAAGTGTTATAATTTGTAAAAGGATTTTAAAATGAAAAATAAAATCTTTGCGTTTTTATTCATAATAAATATTTTTTGTTTTTCTAAAACTCAGTTTATAAATAGAACAGAATTTCTGCTTGATACAGTATTTAATATAAAAATTGAAAAGATTGAAAATGCAGATATTATACTGGAAAGTGCTTTTGAGAGGGTAAAAGAACTTGAAGATAAATTAAGTATTTTTAAAGAAGAAAGCGAAGTTTCCAGATTAAATAAATATAAAAAATTTAAAGTTTCATCAGAACTTATGGAAGTAATAAAAAAATCTATTTATATTTCTGAAATTACAGATGGTGCTTTTGATATTACCTGTAAAAAATTAATTGATTTATACAGAAAAAAAAATAAACAGAATTCATTACCAACAAAAGAAGAAATAAATAAAGTTTTGAAAGAAACTGGCTGGGAAAAAATAAAGATAAAAGATAATGAAATATATTTATCAAAAAATGCTGAAATAGACCTTGGAGGAATTGCAAAAGGTTTTATAGTTGATAAAGTATTTGAATTCCTTAAATCTAAAGGGGTAAAAAATGGGATTATAAATGCAGGAGGGGATATCTATTGCTGGGGAATGAATCAGGAAAACAAAAAGTGGAAAATAGGAATAGAAAATCCATTTAAAGAAGGGGAAATAATCGGAAGTTTTGAAATTACAGATAAAGGAGTGGCAACAAGTGGAAATTATAAGAGATACATGAAAATAAAGAATAAGAAAATAGGACATATAATAAATCCAAAAACTGGACTACCTGTTGAAAATTTTTGTGTAAGTGTAACTGTAATTTCTTCTGACTGTACAACTGCCGATGGACTTGCAACCGCTATTTTTGTTCTTGGAATTGAAAAGGGATTGAAAATTTTTGAAAAATATAAAAATTTTGAGTGTTTAATAATAGACAAAGATAAAAAAATTTATAAATCTCAAAATTTTCCTTTTAATCCTTACATTTTTTCCAGTTTAAATAAATAAGAATATGTCTCTCTTTTCCTTATTAATTTCACATTTTTACCTGTAACAAGAACTTCTGGAATTCTCAATCTTGTATTGTAATTTGAAGACATTGAAAAACCATATGCTCCTGCACTCATAACTACTAAAAAATCATTTCTTTTAATATCCTCTGGAAATTCTCTATCTTTACCAAGATAATCTCCTGTTTCACAGATAGGACCAACTATATCAAATTTTATTTTCTTTCCATTTTTTAACTTCAAAGGATAAATAAGATGATAACTTCCGTAAAGAGAAGGTCTTATGAGGTCATTCATCCCAGCATCTACAATTATAAAATTTTTTGTATGTTTGTGTTTAACATAAAGAACTTTTGTAATCAAAACACCTGCATTACCAACAATAAATCTTCCAGGTTCAATTATTAAGGTTTTTAAATTTAAATCTTTTAATGTTTGATAAATTTCTTTTCCAAATTCTTCAACTGACTGTATTCTATCTTCTTCTTTATAAGGGATACCAAAACCCCCTCCTATATCAAGTATTTCTAAATTGAACTCATTTTTTTTACAGAACTCTCTAACTTTTTCAATTGCCTTAATATAAGGAGAAACTTCTTTTATTTGAGAACCAAGATGGAAATGTATCCCTTTAATTTCTACAAAATTAAATTTTTTCTTTAAAATTCTTTCAGAAATATCAATATCAATTCCGAATTTATTTTCACTTTTTGATGTTTTTATATAATGGTGCGTATCAACATCAATATCAAGATTTAACCTTAAATTTACAACAACCTTTTTTCCATATTTCTTCCCAAATTTCTCAATTATATCAAGTTCTTCTTCATTTTCTACGTTAAAACAGAATATATTTTTTTTAACTGCAAATTCAATTTCTTCCTCTTTCTTTCCAACCCCTGCAAAAACAATATCTGACGGAGAAAATCCAGCAATAAGTGCTCTTCTTAATTCCCCTTCTGAAACAATATCTGCTCCAAGTCCGTTTGCCTTCATTATTTTTAAAATAGAAATATTAGAATTTGATTTTACAGAAAAACAAATCTTAACAGGTAAATTGGAAAAAGCATTTTTTATTCTGTTTATTTGATTTTTAAGAAAGGAGTGACTGTAAACATAAACAGGAGTACCAAATCTTTCAGCAATTTTTTTACCCTCTACTTCTTCAATATAGAAACTTCCTTTTCTAAATTTATAATAAGGTTCCAAGATTTCTTTAATTTTTTCTTCCATCTTTCAATCTCCTTTTTAACATTTATTGAAGAAGTCCCTCCTCCTGAAATTTTTGAATTTACCGAATTTTTAAAATTTAAAATTTGTAAAATGTCTTTTTCAAAAATTGGAGAAAAACTTTTGAATTCATTTAAAGTTAAATTAAAAAAAGTTTTATTTTTCTCTATGCAGTATTTTACAATATTCCCCACTATCCTATGTGCTTCTCTGAAAGGAATACCTTTTTTTACAAGATATTCAACAATATCTACTGATAATGTAAAAGATGAAATTTTTTCTATGATTATTTCTTTATTAAATTTAATTTCGGATAAAATTTTTATTAAAATTTTGAGAGTTGCTTCTACTGTTTTTAATATTTCAAATAATATCTTTTTATCTTCTTGAATATCTCTATTGTAAGAAAGAGGTAAATCCTTGAGAAGAACCAGAAGTCCATTAAGAAGACCAGTACAAACTGCAGTTTTTCCTCTGATTAACTCAAATACATCAGGATTCTTTTTATGAGGCATTAAACTTGAACCTGTACAATACTTATCCGGTAATTTAACAAAATTAATTTCATCCATATTCCATATTATTATGTCCTGAGAAAAAGATGAAAGATGAATCATTGTTAGGAGACAACAAAAGGTTACCTCTACTAAAAAATCTCTATCAGAAACAGTGTCTAAACTATTTCTTGAAATTTCAGGGAAATTCAGAAGTTTAGCAGTATATTCTCTATCTATGGGTAAAGAGGTTCCTGCACAGGCACCCACTCCAAGAGGAAAAACATTAATCCTTTTATAAGTATCCATAAATCTTTCTTTATCTCTCTCTAATTTTTCAACATAAGCAAGTAAATAATGAGAAAGTAAAATCGGTTGACTTTGTTTCAAATGAGTATACGCTGAAATTATTGTATCAAAATATTCTTCACTTTTTTCAAGAAATTTTTCCTGTAAATCTATTATCAATTTTACTAAATAAATAACTTCATCTCTTAAAAAAAGTTTTTCGTCAAGAACTATCTGGTCATTTCTTGACCTTGCTGTATGCAACTTTTCGCCTATTTTACCTATAATTTCTATCAACCTTCTTTCTATTGCTGTATGAATATCCTCATCACTTGGTAAAAACTTAAATTTATTTTCTTTTATTTCTTTTTTAATATTTTCAAGCCCTCTTATAATTTTTTCTTTTTCTTCCTCTGTAATCAATCCGACTTTAAAAAGCATTTTTACATGAGCGATACTGCCTTCAATATCGTAAATTGCAAGTTTTTTATCAACATTGATTGATTTTGTAAATTCTATAATATCAACATCTACTTTCTCTTTAAATCTTCCTTCCCACATATATCTCATTTTTCACCTCTTGTTTTTTTATTTTATCAGAAGTATTATAATAAATCAAAGAATAAAAAGGATTAAATTTATGGAAAAAGAACTTATAATCGTTGAATCTCCAACAAAAGCAAAAACAATTAGTGGGATACTTGGTAATGAATATACAGTATTTGCCACTATGGGACATATAAGGGACCTTCCTGAAAATGAATTTGGAGTGGATATTGATAACAATTTTTCTCCTAAATATGTTATAATACCTGGAAAAAAGAAAATTGTGGAAAAACTGAAAAAACTTGCTCAAAATTCCTCCAATATCTACCTTGCAACTGATGAAGATAGAGAAGGTGAAGCAATTGCATGGCATACTGTACATTTAATAAATAAAAAAATTGAAGATGTAAAAAGAGTTGCTTTTCATGAAATTGTTCCTGAAGCAGTAAAAGAAGCATTTTCAAATCCAAGACAGATATCTATTGAACTTGTAAATGCTCAACAGACAAGAAGAATTCTTGACAGGATAGTTGGATATAAAATAAGTCCCATACTTGGTAAACATCTTGAAATGGGATTATCTGCTGGAAGAGTTCAATCAGTTGCCTTGAAACTTATTGTTGAGAGGGAAAAAGAAATTGAAAATTTTGTTCCTGAAATTTATTTCATTATAAAATGTGAAGTAGAGAAAGACGGTAAAAAAATAGTTTTCAATCTTATCAAAATTGGTGAAAAATCATTTGAAAAAGAAAAGTTAAAAGAAGAAAAAGAAGTAGATGAAATAATTGAAAAGTTAAAAAATGGAACTCTTATTGTGAAGGAAAAAGAAGAAAAAATAAAAAAATTAACTCCTCCACCACCTTTTATAACAAGTACTTTACAACAGGAAGCAATAAATATTTTAAATTTTTCTTCCTCAAAAACCATGTTTATTGCTCAGCAATTATATGAAGGAATTGAAATAGAAGGAAAAAGTATAGGATTGATAACATATATGAGAACCGATTCTCCTTCTGTTGCAAAACCTGCACAAAATCAGGCATTAAAATTTATAAAAGATACATTTGGAGAAAGTTATTTACCTGAGAAACCAAATATTTATTATTCTAAATCAAAAGTTTCTCAAGAAGCACATGAATCAATAAGACCTACTTCTGTTTTCAGAACGCCTGATAAAATAAAAAAATATTTAAACCCTGACCAGTTTAAACTTTATGAACTAATATGGAAAAGATTTATTGCAAGTCAAATGGCCAAAGCAACTATAAAAAATATTAAAGTTACTGCGTTAAATGATATTTTTCTATTTGAAACAGAAGGTAATTTTATTGTTTTTGATGGTTTTTTAAAATTATGGCCTTTAAAAATTGAAAAAGGGAGCCAAATTATAGGCGAATTTGAAAAAGAAGAAGTATTAAATGTTTTAGAATATAAAAAGGAAAAAAAACAAACTCAACCCCTTTCAAGGTTCACTGAAAGTTCACTTATTAAAACTCTTGAGAAATATGGTATTGGAAGACCATCTACCTATGCACCAACCATTTCCACTTTAATTGCAAGAAAATATGTAAAAAAAGAAAAAAAATTCCTTGTTCCATTAAGAATGGGTAAAATTGTTTATGAAATATTAAATAAATTTTTCCCTGAAATAATAGAAATAAACTTTACAGCAAAAATGGAAGAAGACCTTGATAAAATAGCAAATGGAGAAAAAAACTGGGTAGAAGTATTAAAAGAGTTTTATAATAAATTTAAAAAATCTCTGGAAAAAACTAATGAAATATTAAATAGGGATATTTTGAACGAAATTATAATAGAGGACAAAAGATGTCCTCTATGTAATGGACAATTAACCTTAATAAAAGGTAAGTATGGGATTTTTATTGGTTGTTCCAATTATCCTAATTGTACCTATACTGAAAGGATAAAAGAAAATGCTGATAATTCCGGCAATAGATCTAAAAAAAGGTGAAATTGTTCGTCTCTATAAAGGAAGATTTGATAAAATTTCCTATTATGATGTTGAGATTGAAAATGTTACAAAAGAATATTTAAAAGCAGGTGCAAAAAGGATTCATATTGTTCTTCTATACGGTGCAAAAACAGGCAAAATAGAAAATGAAGAAATTGAAAAAATTAAAAACATAATTGAATTAAAAAAAATAAATAACAGAGATGATTGTGAACTTCAAATTGGCGGAGGGATAAGAAAAAGAGAACAGATAGAAAAATTTTTAAATTTAGGAATAAATTATGTAATTATAGGAACAGCATTTTTAATTCCTATTGCTTTAAGTGAAGGATACAGTATTCAGGATATTAGATTTTTTTATCAAAAAAGTGGCAAAAATCTGGAAGTTGAGAAAGAAATTCCTGAATTTGATTTAATTGACTGGCTTGAACCAGAAATTAAAGATAAAATTATAATATCAGTTGATTATGTTGGAGACGAAATCGCTTTAAGTGGATGGGAAGTAACTTTACCTTTAAAACCTTCATATGTAATAAAAAGATTTATAGAAAAAGGATTCAAAAGGTTTCTGATAACAAGTATTGAAAGCGATGGAACTCTTGATGGAATTGATTTTAAAAATATCAGTAGAATAACGAAAGAAATTACCAGATTTAAAGAAGATATAAAAGAAATAATAGTTGCTGGAGGAATATCAAAGGAAGAAGATATAATAATGTTGAACTCTTTACAATATAGACCAACAGGAATTATAATAGGAAAGGCATTGTATCAAAAAAAATTAGATTTAAAAAATGTTATTGAAAAATATCAAAAAATTTAGTTTATTTTTAATTTTATTTTTTAATCTGGTTTTTGCACAATTTAAGGCAAATGTTACTCCTTTATTGAATGAAAATTATTCAAAGAGTATTCTAAATTTTATAAAAAGGGCTGAAAAATCTATTTATGTCATTATGTTTCAAACAGGATATTATTCTGAATATGCAGAAAGTATATCAAATCAGATATTGAGAGAAATAGTAAACGCATATAAAAGAGATGTTAAAGTGGAAGTTATACTTGATTTGTCTACAATGTCTAATGTTAAAGAAAAAAATTTTGAAACCGCAAAATTTCTTGCAGAAAATGGAATTAAGGTCTATTTTGATAAAGCAGACAAGACAACCCATTCTAAACTTTTAATAGTTGATGATAAATATGTTTTCATCGGAAGTCACAACTGGAATTATTACGCACTTGAAAAAAACAATGAAACAAGTATTTTAATTGAATCAGAAGAAACCGCTAGGGTATTCATTAATTATTTTAATGAAGTAAAAAAAGAATGTAGAATATTTCTTGCACCACTTAACTAATCCTTCTCTATTGTCTGTCCTCTCGATGAACCAGTTGAAATTTTTGTTATTTTTGTGCCTATTTTTTCCTCAATTTTTTCTATATATTTCCTGGCATTTTTTGGTAATTCTTTGTAACTTTTAACATTACTTATATCTTCTTTCCAGCCATCCATTTCTTCGTATATAACTTCACAATTTGAAAAAAGTTTTGGATTAAAAGGATAGGAATTTATAATTTTTTCTTCATATTTATATCCCACTCCTATTTTAATTTTCTCAAGACCTGTTAAAACATCAAGTTTTGTTAAAACAATTTCATCTATCCCGTTAACCATACAGGCAAATTTAACAAGAACTGCATCAAACCAACCACATCTTCTCGGTCTACCTGTAGTGGCTCCAAATTCATTCCCTATCTTTCTTAATTCTTCTCCTATACTATCCTTTATTTCTGTAGGAAAAGGTCCCATCCCTACTCTTGTTGTGTATGCCTTTGCAACTCCTATAATTTTTTCTATTTTTTTCGGAGATATACCAAGCCCTATACAAGCACCACCAGAAATCGGATTTGAGGCAGTTACATATGGATAGGTACCAAAATCTATATCAAGAAAGGTTCCCTGAGCTCCTTCTGCAAGAATTTTTTTTCCTTTTTCAATTTCTTCATTAAGATAGATTGATGTATTTATAACAAATTTTTTAATCTTTTTTCTATATATCTCATAATCCTTATAAATTTTTTCAGCTTTTAAAACTTCTTCCTTATAATATTCCTTAAATAAGTAATTCTTCAATTCAAGAGCGATTTTTAATTTTTCCATAAATACTTCATCATCTATAAAATCAACAACTCTTATCCCAATTCTTGCAAATTTATCAGTATAGGTGGTTCCAATTCCTCTTCCTGTTGTTCCAAGTTGTCCTTTGCCTCTAAACGTATCTTCAACCCGGTCTAAAATTTTATGGTAGGGTAAAGTTATATGTGCGTTTTCAGCAATAAATAATTTTCCCTCTACTTCTATTCCATTATTTTTTAAATATTCAATTTCCTCAAATAAAGAAACCGGGTCAATAACAACTCCATTTCCAATAACACAAATTTTTTCAGGATAAAGGATACCTGAGGGAATAAGATGAAATACATATTTTTTATTATTTACAACTACTGTATGACCTGCATTTGCTCCACCCTGATATCTTGCAATTATATCAACTTTCTCTGCAAGATAATCAATTACTTTTCCCTTACCTTCATCTCCCCATTGGGTTCCAACAACAACTGTTACCATTTTCCTCCCATTTTCTTTATAATTGCCTTTCCCATCTCTATTGTCCCTACACATTCTTCATTCGGGTTTTTAAAATCATAAGTAACAAATTTCCCTTCTTCTATAACTTCTGCCAGCGCCCTTTCAATTTTATCAGATGCTTCTGTTTCTCCTAAATAATCCAGCATTAAAATTCCAGCAAGTATCATGGCAGAGGGATTAACTCTATTTTGTCCTTTATATTTAGGAGCAGACCCATGGGTCGGTTCAAAAATTGCAATATCTTCTCCAATGTTTGCTCCCGGTGAAAGTCCCAGTCCTCCTACAAGTCCTGCACACAAATCAGAAAGAATATCTCCATAAAGATTTGGACAAACAATAACATCATAAATTTCAGGCTTTTGGACAAGTTGCATAGCCATATTATCAACAATTTTATCCTCATATTCTATATCAGGGTATTCCTGGCTTATTTTATTTGCCACTTCAAGAAAAAGACCATCAGAATATTTCATTATATTTGCTTTATGAACAACAGTAACCTTCTTCCTATTATTTTTTCTTGCATATTCAAAACCAAATCTAACAATTTTTTCAGAATTTTCTACAGATATCGGTTTTATGCTTATTCCTGTGTTTTTACTTAACTTAACATTCCTTTTTTTCTCAATAAATCCAATTAACTCATAGGTATCTTCTTTCCCTTTTTCAAATTCAATTCCAGCATAAAGGTCTTCCATATTTTCTCTTATAAGAACAATATCAACATTTTCATATTTTGTTCGTGCACCTTTATAAATTTTAAACGGCCTTAAACATACATACAAATTAAAATACTGCCTTAAAAAAACATTTATACTTCTAAAACCAGTACCCACAGGTGTCGTTATAGGACCTTTTAAACATATTTTATTTTCTTCTATTGATTTTATTGTATCTTCAGGTATAGGTGTTCCAAATTTTTCTATACATTCTTCACCAGCCATTTTTACATCCCATTCAATTTCTACTCCAGTCGCTTCAATACATTTCTTTGCTACTTCAGTGATTTCAGGACCTATGCCATCTCCTGGAATAAGAGTGATTTTATATGACATATTATTCTCCAATTTTAAATTTTTTATACTTTTTTAAATAACTTATTACACCACCCTCTTTAATAATATCTATCAAAAAATCAGGAATTTTCGTTGTTTTAATTTCTATGTTTTTTGTTATATTTTTTATTATCCCTTCAATTGGATATATTTCTAATTCATCTCCATTTTCAATCTTATCTGTATCACCTTCAATTAAAATTAACCCATTATTTATACCATTCCGATAAAATATTCTTGCAAAACTTTTAGCAATTACAGCAGGAATCCCTGCATGTTTTATTACTAATGGCGCCTGTTCCCTACTACTTCCACATCCAAAATTAATTCCTGCAACAATAAAATCTCCCTTTCTAATCTTTTTATAGAATTCTGGTTCAATATCTTCCATTAGATGTTTAGCAAGTTCATCCATATCAAGTGTTTTAAATTTATATTTTCCTGAAATTATATAATCAGTATTAATATTATCTCCGAATTTATGACTTTTTCCTTTTAGAACCATTAATTCTCCTTTTTACACTCAATTATTTTTACCATAAATTTTAAAATAATTCAAATTGAAATAGAATTCGAAAAAAGATACAATTATTTTTAAAAAAGGAGGTAACAAATGAATATCCTTGCAATTGGTGCACATCCTGACGACCTTGAAATTCTGTGTGGAGGAACACTTGCAAAATACTCAAAAAATGGACACAAAATCTTTATGGCTCATTTATGTAATGGAAATAAAGGTGGAAAAAACATATCTCCATCCGAACTTGCTAAAATTAGAGACGAAGAAGCAAAAAAAGCAGCAAGTTTAATAAAAGCAGAAGTTTTAGGACCAATTGCTTCAGACCTTGAAATTTACAATACCAAAGAAATGAGGGAAAAAGTAGTTGATATAATCAGATATGCAAAACCAGATATTATTATTACACACTCACCTGAAGATTATATGCCAGACCACACAAATACAGCACAACTAGTATTTGACGCTGCGTTTACTTCTACCCTTCCAAATTACAAAACTGAATATCCAGCACACGAACATATTACACCTATTTTTTATATGGATACACTTGTAGGTCTCAAGTTCCAGCCAACTCACTACGTTGACATAACTGATTTCTTTGAAATAAAAAAACA
This sequence comes from bacterium, assembly GCA_035371905.1. NCBI lineage: Bacteria > bacterium. The sequence goes on from DAORXQ010000011.1 coordinate 26,361, forward strand.
GATGTTACTATGTCATGAAAGTCAGTATAAATGGATAAAAGGACATCATCTTTCAGACCCTTTAAATATCATTGAAACAGTGTCAAAATTTAGAGGTTTACAATGCGGTGTTTTATATGCTGAAGCCTTCAGAATGGAAAATGTCTGGGGAAGGATAAAACCTGCTGAACTCATATAAATTTTAGAAAAATGAAAAAAGTTCTTATAACAGGAGGGAATGGACTTGTTGGTAATTATTTGAATAGAATATTTGATGGAAAAAATTATTCAGTATTTTCTTTTAACAAGGAAGTACTTGATATAACAAATATTAAAAAAAGTTTTGAAATTTTTAAAAATATAAAACCTGAAGTAGTGATACATCTTGCGGCACTAACAGATGTTGATTTTTGTGAAAAAAATCCTGAAAAAGCATTTTTAGTGAATTCACAAGGAACAGAAAATATTGCGAAATTATCATATGACTTTAACTGTTTTTTGATTTATTTAAGCACAGATTTTATTTTTGATGGATTAAAAAATTCTCCTTACTCAGAAAAAGACCTACCAAATCCGATAAATATTTATGGAAAAAGTAAACTTCTCGGAGAAAAATATATAATGAATAACTGTAAGAAATATTTAATAATAAGAACTTCCAGAATTTTTGGTAAAGTAGGTAAAAATTTTAGCAGTAAATTAAAAGAAATTATAAGGGAAAGGAAAGAAATATTTTTGACAACAGATGTAATAAATTCTCCAACATATGCACTTGACCTTTCAAATTGTATTTTTAAATTGATGGAAATGGATTTTTGTGGTATTATAAATGTTTGTAATGAAGGGTGGTGTTCTTTTTTTGACTTCGGAAACAAAATGAAAGAGATTTTAAAATTGGATACAGAAATCAAGGGAATAAATTTTGATGATTTTTCTAAAAAATATGGAATTATTGCTAAAAGACCTAAATTTTCAGCATTATCTATTGATTTACTTAATTCTTTAAATATAAAGATGGATTCTTGGGAAACAAGTCTAAAAAAATTTCTGGAGGAGGAATAGGAAATGAAAAAAGTAAAAATTGGTTTTGTAGGATGTGGGGGATTTGCAAATATGGTTCATTATCCCTCATTGAGCGAAATAGAAGATGTTGAAATTTCTGCCATATGTGATATTGATAGAGAAAAACTTAAAAATACAGGAGAGAAATATAAAATAGAAAAGAGATATACAGAATACAAAAAATGTTAGATGAAAATGAATTTGATGGAGTTTATATAATTATGCCTCCCTATCATTTATATGATATTGTTATAGATGCTTTAAATAGAAAATTGAATGTATTTATAGAAAAACCACCGGGAATAACTAAATTTCAAACACAAAATATGGCAGACCTGGCAATTAAAAACAACTGTAAAACAATGGTGGGTTTCAATAGAAGATTTATTCCTTTATTAAGAAAAGTAAAGGAAATTGTTGAAAAAAAGGGACCTATAATTCAGGTTGTTTCAACCTTTTATAAGAATATGTATCCCAATTTTCTCTATTACAATGGAGCAGTTGATATATTAACCTGTGATGGTATCCATGCAGTTGATACTTTAAGGTGGTTGTGTGGAGAAGTAAAAAAAATTAAAAGTGTTATAAAATCATATTTTTCTAATATACCAAATGCTTTCAATGCAATAATAGAATTTGAAAAAGGTGCTACTGGAATTCTATTGACAAACTGGACAGTTGGCAAAAGAATTCATACATTTGAAATTCATTCACTTGGGATTTCTGCTTTTGTTGACTGTAATGACAGAGCAATAATATTTAAAGATAATAGAGAAGAACCTGAAATTTTTTCAGCTTTTGATATAACCAAAAGTAAACAATTTCATAGATTTTATGGTTATTACAACGAAAATAGACATTTTATTGAATGTATAAAAAACGATAAAGAACCAGAATGTAATTTCACCGATGCTGTTAAAACAATGGAACTTGTTGAAGAAATTTATAAAAACAATATTTCTTTTTAAAAAGGAGTCAACTATATAAATTTTAAAAAATGAAAAAACTAACTAAACAACCTGTTATCAAGGAGCAAGTAATAAATAACCTTAAGCAATCTGGTAGAAGTAGCTATAATCGCCTGTCTATAAGATTTTCCTTCATTAATTTTTTTAATATAGTAATCTCTGAAATAAGGAGTCATTTTTCTAACAGATTCAGCCATAATAAAAGCAATTCTTCTTACATGACTATTTCCTCTTTTAGATATTTTCCAGACACCTTTATATTTTCCGGATTGCTTAATTACAGGGTCAAGTCCACAGTATCCAATAAGTTTTTTATAAGAAGCAAACCTACCAATATTCATAATTTCACTTATAAAGTAGATAGTAGATTTTTTAGCAATACCCGGGATAGATGTAAGTATTTCAATTTCTCTTTTATATATTTGGTCAGCAAGTTTTTCAATAAGTTGGGAGATATAATTCATTTGATTTTCCAGAAATTCAAGATATTGTATTTTCAAAAGGAGAATTTTTTCAAAATGAGGATAAGAGTAAGCGATAGATTGACATGCAAGTTTGTAAATAAGTTTAAGGTCTGGCTTTTTGCCTCTTGTTGGGAGATATTTTTCTACAGAGGATATAAATTGACTTTCGGAAACACTTCTTATAGAGTAAGCAGAAGGGAAAACTTTAAGAATAGAAATAATACCAGAGGAAAAGACATTTCCATTTCTGACAATTTCAGGAAAAACAAGATAGAGAATTCTTTTAATTTCAGATTTAATTTGAGCGATTTGAAAGGATATATTTTCTTTTTCTCTAACAAGGTATCTGAATTGTTCTTTCTGGCAAGAGGTTGGATTTTGAGATTGATTATTAAACTGAATAAAATCAGCAAGAACTTTAGAGTCAATCTTATCAGTTTTGGTAAGTTTATTAGCAAAAAATCTGAAAAATTGTTTAACTTTATAAGGATTAACCATACAGACATTATACCCTTTTTCTTTGAGGAAATTAACAAGATTTATGTGGTAAATACTGGTAGGTTCACAAGCACAGACAGAAGAATTTTTAAACTGAATAGTTTGAGAGGCAAAATTTTCAAAGCCAGATTTATCCATAGAGAAAGAGAGATTGGACTTAATAAAATCATTACCTTTAATAGATACGACAAAACTATCTTTACTTACATCTATTCCGATAGAATAATTAAACTTTTTCATGATATCACCTCCTTTATTTTAGGGAGAGGAGATACCCTTTGTCCCAAGTGCCCGGGTAAGATGGGTCAAAAATACCCAATCAACCAATATGGGACGAAAGGGAGAGAAAACATGTTCTATTGTGAGCCTTATTGCCCAGGAAAAATGATGTTTTTCTCTCCTTTTTGTTCTTTAAAAATTTAATTTTCAAAGAGTTTAAGTTATATAATAATATATTTTTAACCAAATTTAACTAGGAGGGAAAAATGAAAGAATTTGAAAAAGCAAAAGAAGCAGCAGAGTTTATAAGAAGTAAAATTAAAGTAAAACCGGATATTGGAATAATTCTTGGAACTGGATTGGGTGCTCTTGCTGAAAAAATAGAAGAAAGTATAATTATCCCTTACAAAGAAATACCTTATTTCCCTATGTCTACAGTTGAGACACATCTTGGAAATCTTGTTATAGGGAAAATAGGTAATAAAAATGTAGTAGCAATGCAGGGAAGATTTCATTTATATGAAGGATATACTCCATATCAAGTTGTTTTTCCAATAAGAGTTATGAAATTACTTGGAATAAATACTTTAATTGAGTCAAATGCTGCTGGAGGTTTAAACCCACTTTATAAAAAAGGAGATATTATTATAATAGTTGACCATATAAATCTTACAGGACAGAATCCTCTTGTTGGAGAAAATGACGAAAGATTTGGTCCAAGATTTCCGGATATGTTTTCTCCTTATTCACCTGATTTGATTGAAATTGCTGAAAAAGTAGGGATAGAAGAAAAAATACCTTTAAAAAAGGGTGTTCTTGTTGGTCTTCTTGGTCCAAATTTTGAAACTAAAGCAGAATATAGGTTTTTAAGAAGTATTGGTGCGGATATGGTATGTATGTCAACAGTAATAGAAGTTATTGCAGCGGTTCATCTTGGACTTAAAATATTGGGACTTTCTGTTATTACAGATATGTGTTTACCAGATGCGTTAAAACCAGTATCTTTTGAGGAAATAGTTGAAGTTGCAAATTCTGCAGAACCAAAATTGACAAAAATAGTAGAAAAAGTTATAATGAATTTATGAAAAAAGAGACAAAGATGAAAACAAAAACAAAGTCAAAAATAACAGTAAGATGCAGAAAATGTTTTATGGTTGATAGTTATGTAATAGAAGAAGGCAAAGAAATAAAATGTAATCACTGTGGTGCTAAAATTTATAAAATAGATAGTATTTAATTCATTAAAAACCTAATATAAAAAGTAAGGAGGTGAATTGTATAGTGAATAATACAAATTTTGAAAAAATATTTAAACAATTTAAAAGGGAGGTAGAGAGAGAAGGAATAATAAAAGAAATCAAGGCAAGGGAGTTTTATGAAAAACCGAGTGAAGTAAGAAAAAGAAAAAAAATGAGGAAATACAGACCTCATTTAAATACCATTAAAAGTAAATAAAAATGCCTTCCTTAATATACACAATTTCTTTGAATTCAAGTATTGATTATTCTTTTTATTTAAGCAATATAATAGATGATGATGTTAACAGAATTGAAAAAACAAGAATTGATCCAGGTGGAAAGGGTATGAATATTTCAAGAATGTTAAGAAAACTTGGAGAAAAACCTATCACAATAACCTTTCTCAGTAAGAATAATGGTAGACTGTATAAAAAACTACTTAAAAAAGAAAAAATTAAAATTGTACCTATTATGATAAAGGGTAATTTGAGAAATATTTATAATTTTATATCAGAAAAAAAAGTTTTAAGATTTAATGAAAAAGGACCTTTGATAACTAATAAAGAAATAAATAAATTTTGGGAGATTTTATTGAATTTAAATTTAAAAAAAGGAGATTTTGTTGTAATGTCAGGTAGTATCCCTCCTGGTATTAAAAACAACATTTATGCAGAGATTATAAAACGGGTAAAAAAATTTGAAGTTTTAACAATAGTTGACGCTGATGGAGATGTTTTGAGAGAAAGTATAAAAGAAAAACCCTTTTTAATAAAACCAAATTTACAGGAAATTGAAAGATGTTTTGATACAAAGATTAAAAATTTTGAAACTTTAAAAAATATATGTATTTCTTTAATAAATTCCGATATTTCAATTGTACTTATTACTCTCGGTAAAGATGGTGCAATATTATTTACAAAAGATAAACTTTTTTATTCAAAACCACCAGAAGTTGATTTTAAAAGTAGTATTGGATGTGGAGATGCTTTCTTATCCGGTTTCATATATAAATTAAAAAGAAAAAAAACTTATGAAGAATGTCTAAAATTTGCTGTTGCCTGTGGTACAGCTAAAGTTGAAGAAGAAGGAACAAAAATGCCATCACTTTCAAGAATAAAAAAGGTTCTTAAATATGTAAGAATTTATGAAAATCCAGATTTTAATATAACTTTCCAGTAAACTCTTCACTTAATAATTTTTCTCTGTTAGTTTTCTTTTTGTTTCAAAGGTTAAAAAAATAAATCCACCTATTAAACTATTCAAAACAACAGTGGTAAGTACTAAAATAGAAAGAGCATAAGCATTCTGTTCACCAATAAAATCAGAAAATAGAAAAATATAAGTAAATTCTCTAACTCCAAGTCCTCCTAAGGATGGAATTAAAGTAGATGTCCATATCAAAGGAATAAAAACAAAAAAAAGTAGAACATTTAAATTACTTTTGATTATTGAAACTCCTATAAGATATTGAGAAAAAATTGAAAGAATCTGTAAAATAAAACTTATCAAAATTGCTATTTTCAAGTTTTTACTGTTTTCTGTAAAATAAAAGTAAATTGAACTATAGAGATTTAGAAGTTTACGGTTTAAAAACTCGGGTATAAACTTTTTAATTGGAGAATAAAAAAGTGAAGCAATTTTTCTTTTAGAAAAAAAGAAAAAAGCAAAAATTAAAAAAAACAGAAAAACAAAAATTATGTACTGAAATTTTTTTTCAATTCCTTTATAAAAAAATACAGAAATTGTTCCCATTATCATAATAGATAAAGCCCCTATATACCTATCAATTAAAACTGATATGCCACTTAAAAATTTTTTTTCCTGCTCTTTCACAATATAAAAAATTTTTACGATATCGCCACCTGCTGATGTTGGAAGAAAATTATTAAAAAATAAACCTATCATTGTAAGTTTCCAAATCAAAAAATATGAAAGTTTTTTTTTGAA
>DAORXQ010000012.1:0-15589 GCA_035371905.1 bacterium
AAACCTCAAATAATATTTTATGATGAGCCCACTACAGGCCTTGACCCAATAACAAGTGAAAATCTTACTGAATTGATAAGAAAAATACATCAAAATTTTAATACAACAGATATAACTGTAACACATGATGTTAAACTTGCAGGAAAAATAGGTAAAAGATTGATTTTGATTGATGAAGGTAAAATAATAGAAAGTGGTACATACGAAGAATTGAGGGAAAAAAGTAAGCATCCGATAATAAGAAGTTATATTGAAACGGGAGGATAAAATGGAAAAGAAAATAACAGATGAACTGAAGGTTGGGATATTTATTTTTGCTGCAATTATCGGAATTATTGTTTTTATCTTTACTCAGACAAGATTGGGAAAATGGACTGGTTATGAAATAGGAGTTTTATTTGATTATGTTGGTGGGCTTGAAACAGGAAGTCCAGTGAGGGTTAGTGGAGTAAGGGTTGGTGAGGTTAAAAAAATTGAAATTATATATGAGGAAACACCAAAAGTTTTTGTAAAATTGAAAATTAATCCAAATGTAAAAATCGGGAAACACAGTAGATTTACAATTAAAACACTTGGAATTATTGGGGAAAAATATGTTGAGATAAACCCGTCAAATGAAAAAGAGTTTATTAAAAAGGGAGAAATAGTTGAGGGAGAAAATCCTTTATCTGTGGATAAAATTGCAAATATGGGAGAAGAAATTGCAAAAAATTTAAATAAAATACTTTCAGATATCAGCCAAATTACAGGTGATAAAAAAATTCAGGAGCAGATAAGAGAAATTCTTGCAAGTTTCAAAACCACGTTTGATAGATTGAACGATTCTTTTACAAAAATAGATGGTCTTGTTGAAGGGCTATCTAAAACAAATAATAATTTAAATTCTTTTATTGAAGAAAATTCTTCAAAGATTTCAAAAGTTATTGATGATACAGATTTATTTCTTGTTTCAGGGAAAAGCGAAATTGAAAAAACGATGGGAAGTATAAGAGATTTTTTGACAATTAAAGATAAAGCGGATAAACTTCTTGTTAATTTTACAGAGACATCAGAAGAATTCCAAAAAACATCCTCACAGATTAAAGAATTTTTTGAAAAACTCCAGACAGAAGGACTTATAGCAAAAATTATGAAAGAAGAGAAGATGCTTGAAGATATTAAAGAAGAAATAGCACTTTTAAAAGAAACAACTGAAAAAATTGGAGATGCATCTGAAAAATTGAGTATTACCCTTGAAAATTTAAATTCAGTTTTAGTAGATTTAAAATCAGGTAAAGGCAGTGCAGGTAAGTTTCTATATAGTGATGAACTTTATAATGAGGCTTTAAATTTTATAAAAGACATAAGAGAACACCCCTGGAAATTATTTTTTAGAAGAAAATGAAAAAAGAAAAAAGTATATTTGTATGTTCTGAATGTGGATATCAAACTGTTAAATTACTTGGTAGATGTCCTAACTGCGGGAAGTGGAATACATTTATTGAAGAATTTTATACATCACTAGAAAAATTTGAAGAAAAAGAAATAGTCCATCCTAAAAAACTCTCCGAAATTGAATTTGAAGAAACACCAAGAATAAAAACAGGAATAGAAGAATTTGACAGGGTTCTTGGAGGAGGCATTGTTAAAAAAAGTTATATACTTGTTGCAGGAGAACCGGGAGTGGGAAAGTCAACATTGCTTTTAACTGTATGTGGTAATCTTGCTAAAAATGGTTATAAAGTTTTATATATAAGTGGAGAGGAATCAGAAAATCAAATAAAAATGAGGAGTAAACGACTTGGAGTTGAGAGTGACGAAATATATTTATTGACAACTTCAGAAATAAATACAATAAAAAATGGACTTGAAAAAATAAAGCCGGATTTTATTATAATTGATTCAATCCAGACAATTTACAATCCAGAAATACCGACAATTCCAGGTTCAGTTACCCAGGTAAGAGAAAATGCAAATTTTTTTATGAAATACACAAAAGCAAATAATTGTTCCACTTTTCTTGTAGGACATATAACAAAAGAAGGGATTGTTGCGGGACCTAAAATTCTTGAGCATATTGTTGATGCAGTTATTTATTTTGAAGGAGATATAAGAACAAATTTAAGAATTTTAAGGAGTATAAAAAACAGATTTGGCTCAACAAATGAGATTGGCGTTTTTTCAATGGAAGAAAATGGACTTAAAGAAATACCTGATGCTTCAAGTATTTTCATTCAGGATATTGAAAAAAATACACCTGGAAGGACTATATTCCCTACGATTGAAGGAACAAGAACGATACTTGTTGAAATTGAAGGACTTGTAACTCCGACATATTATGGAATTCCAAAAAGAACTGTTTCAGGGCTTGATTATAACAGGGTTTCTTTAATAATTGCAGTTCTTGAGAAAAAATTAAAATTCAATTTCAATACATATGATGTTTATGTCAATGTTGGCGGTGGAATAAAAATAAATGAAGTGGGTAGTGACCTTGGAGTTGCTGTTTCCTGTGTTTCTTCACTTAAAGATATTGCACCTTTAAAAAAATCTGTTGTAATTGGAGAAATAGGGCTTACAGGAGAAATAAGAGGAGTTGAGAATATAAATTTAAGATTGAAAGAATGTGCACGTCTTGGAATTGAAAAAGCCATTATTCCTGAAAAAAATAAAAATGATGTTTTTGTTAAAAATATAGAAATTTATCCTGTCAGATTTTTATATGAAGCAATCCAGATTTCCTTAAACCTATAATTTCACAGGGGCATCCCTTGTAAAAATTGGACACTCTTACGCAAACAGGAGTAAAATAAAATTATAGAATTTTTCAGAAAGAAAAATATAAAAGCGAGGGTGGCGGAACCGAGCCCCTGTAGTAAGCCCTGATTAGCAAGGTGGGTGTAGCAAGGGGCGAGTTGGTGCGGGTAGGATGTAATATGATATAGAGACGTAAGTAAGTGAAGGATAGAGGAAAGGAGTAGAAATATAATCAGGAGCACAACTGTAACCAACTTAAGAAGAAGTAAAAACTGGACTCGGCAGTAGAAATAGAAGAAAAATATAAAAGCGAGGGTGGCGGAACCGAGCCCCTGTAGTAAGCCCTGATTAGCAAGGTGGGTGTAGCAAGGGGCGAGTTGGTGCGGGTAGGATGTAATATGATATAGAGACGTAAGTAAGTGAAGGATAGAGGAAAGGAGTAGAAATATAATCAGGAGCACAACTGTAACCAACTTAAGAAGAAGTAAAAACTGGACTCGGCAGTAGAAATAGAAGAAAAATATAAAAGCGAGGGTGGCGGAATGGCAGACGCGCTGGACTTAGGATCCAGTCCGCCTTAGGCGGATGAGGGTTCAAATCCCTCCCCTCGCATTTTCTCCCACCTTTAAGGTGGGCAGTGGAGATGTCGGGAAACATAATTAAGAGGAAGGGACTTAGTAAACTCAGGAATTTTTATCAAATATTTCTTTGAATTCCTTATGGTATTTCTTAAATATCTCTAAAATTTGAGGGTCAAAATTTTCTGGCTTTGATTTTGCATCACCCTGAGTGATTATTCGAATTGTTCAGTCCACCTTAAAGGTGGGTTATATAAATATGTAAGAGATTTGGAAATCTGGTAGTAAAATAAAAATTTAACTTTAAGAGGAAGTTTGTTTTTGACTTTAAGGGGAAATTGGTTAAAATAAAGTATTTACATGGAGGGAAAAAATGAGGAAAATAGAAGTTTTAAAATATGGATGGAAGTTTAAAAAGGGAGATTTTCAGGATGCAATAAATTTTGATTTTGATGATTCTAACTGGGAAGAAGTACAGGTTCCTCATGACTGGGCAATAAAAGGTCCTTTCAGTCCGGAAAATGATAAAAGGGTTTATGTTAGGGAAGAAAATGGAAGAAAAAAAGAAATTGTTCTTACTGGTGTTACAGGTGGTCTTCCTCATGCTGGTAAAGGTTGGTACAGAAAAAAAATTGAACTTAAAAACATTAAAGATAAAAGAATAAGGATTGAGTTTGATGGTGTTATGAGTAATAGTAAAGTTTATTGTAATGGGATTTATGTTGGACAATGGCCTTATGGTTATGCTTCTTTTGCTTTTGACATTACAGATTTTATTAAAGAAGGAGAAAATCTTATTGCAGTTTCAGTTGATAATAAACCGAATGCTTCAAGGTGGTATCCGGGAGCAGGGATTTACAGGAATGTTCGTCTTGTTATAATGAATAATGTGCACATTCCTTTATGGGGAACATATATTACAACTCCTTATATTGATGAAAAAATTGCAAAAGTTCACATAAAGACAGAAGTTGAAAATCATACAGGAAAAAGTAAATATGTTGAACTTGAAACAAAAATTTTATCACCTGAAGGGAAAGAAATAATTACAGAAAGTACAATCAAGGAAATCTCTGATAAGGGAATATTTGAACAGGAAATTTTTGTTGAAAATCCATTATTGTGGTCAGTTGAAAATCCCAATCTTTATACTGCATGTTTGAGTGTAAAAATAGATGGAAAAGTGGTTGATTATTACCAGACAAGATTTGGGATAAGAACAATTACTTTTGACAGCGAAAAGGGTTTCTTTTTAAATGGAAAAGATATTAAATTTAAAGGAGTTTGTATGCATCATGACCTTGGACCTCTTGGAGCAGCAGTAAATAAAATTGCTTTAAAAAGACAACTTACAATTTTAAAAGAAATGGGATGTAATGCGATAAGAACAAGTCATAATCCTCCATGTCCTGAACTTCTTGACCTTGCAGATGAAATGGGTTTTCTTGTGATAGATGAGGCGTTTGATGAATGGAAAATACCTAAATGCGAAAATGGATATAATAAGTTGTTTGATGAATGGGCAGAAAAGGACTTAAGAGCAATGATAAGAAGAGATAGAAATCATCCATCCGTTATTATGTGGAGTATTGGAAATGAAATTCCTGAACAGACAGACCCTGTTAACGGACCTAAACTTGCTAAATTTTTACACAATATATGTAAGGAAGAAGACCCTACAAGACCTACAACAACTGCAATGAACTGGGGAGAAGAAGCAATAAAAAATGGTTTTGCACAGGTTGTTGATGTCTGTGGATGGAATTATTTACCACATCTTTATGGGAAATTTCATCAACTTCTTCCTGGAAAACCTATGTATGCAAGTGAGACAGCATCATGTATAAGTACAAGAGGAGAATATTATTTTCCAGTTGAAGAGGAAAGAGATGTTAAAAGAGAAACATTGCAGGTGAACAGTTTTGATTTATCACATCCTTCATGGGCAAATATCCCGGATGTTGAGTTTAAAGCACAGGATGAGCATCCTTTTATTATGGGTGAGTTTGTCTGGACAGGTTTTGATTATCTTGGAGAACCAACCCCGTATAATGAAGAATGGCCAAGCAGGAGTTCATATTTTGGAATAGTTGATTTATGCGGTATACCAAAGGACAGGTTTTATTTATATCAGAGTATATGGGCAGATAAAGAAACATTACATATTGTTCCTCACTGGACCCTTTTTGGTTTTGAAGGTAAAGCAATTACTGTTCAGGTTTACAGTAAATGGAATACTGTTGAACTTTTTGTAAATGGTATCTCCTATGGTAAGAAAACTAAACATTCAAGAGGACTTGTGAATAGATATAGATTGGTATGGAATGGAGTTATATATCAGCCGGGTGAGGTAAAAGCAGTTGTATATGATGAAAAAGGAAATGTAGTAAAGGAAACAGTTGTGAAAACAGCAGGAAAACCATCAAAGATTAAACTTATTCCTGATAGAGAAATAATTAAAGGGGATGGAGAGGATATGGTTTTTGTATATGTGGAAGTCGTTGGTGAGAAAGGAGTTTTATGTCCTTTTGCTGATAATTTAATTCATTTTGATATAAAAGGTCCTGCTGAAATAGTTGCTGTTGATAATGGAAATCCAATATCTACAGAACCATTCTGTGCTAATTACAGAAAAGTTTTTCATGGAAAATGTGTTGTTTATATAAGGTCAATTTTTAAAAAGAAAGGAAAGATAAAAATTACTGCTAAATCAGAAGGACTTAAAGGAGCACAGATTATAATAAAAGCAGAATAAATTAAATGGAAAAGGACTTTGATGTTATTGTTATAGGGGCTGGAGTTGTTGGACTTTCAATTTCTTATAAACTTTCTGAAAGATATTCAGTTGGTTTAATTGAGAAAAATAAAAAATATGGTCTTGAAACAAGTTCAAGAAATAGTGAAGTAATACACTCAGGAATTCATTATCCAGAAAATTCATTAAAAGCAAAATTGTGTGTTGAAGGGAATAATTTACTTTATGAGTTTTTAAGAGAAAATAATATATTACACAAAAAAACGGGAAAACTTACATTAGCAATAGAAAAGGATGAGATAGAAGAGATTGAGAGATTATATAGTCAGGGAATAAAAAATGGAGTTCCTGAATTAAAAATAATTGAGAAAAATGAAATTGAAAAATTTTGTCCTGAAATAGAAGGAATATGTGCTTTATATACTCCTACAACAGGAATTTTAAATGTTCATTATCTTATGGACTGTCTATATGAGAAATTTATAAACAATGGCGGGATTGCTGGATTTGATGAAAGGGTTATCAATATTGAAAAGAAAAATTCTTTATATCTTGTTGAAACAGAAAAAGGTAGATATTATTCTGAAATTGTTATAAATTGTGCAGGGCTATATGCTGAAAATATCTCAAGAATGCTCGGATTCAATTATGATGTTTACTGGGCAAAAGGAGATTATTTTACAATTACAAGAAAATTTAATATCCCTTTGCTTGTTTATCCTGTTCCAGGTAAAGAAGGACTGGGAATTCATTTAACTCCGAGATTTGATGGAATTTTAAGAGCAGGTCCTGATGTTGAATATGTTGAAAAAATTTATCCACCATATCCGGATGAAAAAGTAAATTCAGTATATAAGATTGACGATACAAAAAAAGAAATTTTTTTTGAGCAATTGAAAAAATATTTACCTTCTATAAAAATTGATGATTTAATTCCTGAAAGTTACGGTATAAGACCAAAATTGCAGAAAAAAGGAGATGAATTTAAAGATTTTGTTATAAAAGAAGAAATACCTGGATTTATAAATTTAATTGGTATTGATTCACCAGGTTTGACCTGCTGTATTTCAATTGCTCAATATGTAAAAAATATTATTTTGTGAGTTATTTTCTGAAAAGGACTGAAATACCCGATAAAATAAGAATTATTGAGAAAATCTTTCTCATTGTTTTTTTGGGAAGATTTATACCAATTTTTGCACCAAGAGGAGCACCTATAATAGAAGTCAATGCAAGCAATAGTCCTATTTTAATGTTTACAAGATTTCTGACCATATAGGCGATACTTCCTGAAATTGCATTAAAAAGTATTGCGATGAGTGCAGTTCCTATTGCATAATGAATTGGAATTTTTAAGAATAAATAAAGTAAAGGTATTATTAAAACTGCTCCTCCAACTCCACACAGGCCTGAGATTAAACCAGAAAAAAAACCAATTAAAATTCCAGAAAGTTTGTTATATGAATTATTATCTGATATCTCGTTTTCCTTATTTTCAGGAGCAAAAAACATTCTTAAACCCAAAAATGTGATAAGAAAAATAAAGATATATTTTACAGTTTCATCATCTAATCTGCTTGTTAAAAATGCACCAAATTGAGAACCTAAAATTCCAGAAGGGACAATCAAAATAATAAGGTTTGTTTTAATTTTTCTATTTTTGAAATAAGTTATGATTGCAGATATTGAGGAAAAAATAATTACGAGTAAAGATGTTCCGATAGAAATTTTCATTCTGCTTTCAGTTGGAAAAGTAAAACCAAAGAAATGATATATTGCAGGAACCATTAAAGAACCTCCACCCATACCAAAAAGTCCACATATAAAACCTGCAAAAAATCCTGTTATAAGTCCGATTAAAATTAAAGACATTTTTTACTTGGTTTTTTTGTAGTCAGGGAAAAGAGGAATCCCTTTTTTCTGTTTTTCTTTAATTTCTTCAACTGTTTTTTCAATTAAAATATACCTTTCAGGAGAAGATGGATGAGTTGTAAGAAAAACATCTTTTGTTGACCCGGGATATTCAGCAGCCATCTTTCTCCAGAAATTAGGAGCATCAGAAACATCATATCCACTTATAGCAGCGATATAGGTTCCAAGATAATCTGCTTCTTTTTCAAATTCTTTTGAATAAACAAGACCTGCAATATTTCCAAAAACACCCTGAGTATTAACACCTGTTGCAACAGTTATTGCAATGTCAACAATTGTTCCGAGAATTCTGTTGCCAGTTTTTTGAACAGAATGGTCTAAAACAGCATGAGCAATTTCATGTGATAAAACAAAAGCAAGTTCTGTATCTGATTGAATAAACCTTAATAATCCCGGAGTTGCATATATGGTCTGTCCGTCAGTAGAAGCATTTATGCTATCTCCAACCTGAGGGTCTGTATAAAGAACAAAAGAAAATGGACATATTTTTGTTGTAGGGACATTAAAAGTTAAAATTTCTCCATTCCTATCAACAATAACTTCAACCTTTTCTTTACTTAAATCAATTCCCTCCATAATTTTTGAAATATTTTCTATGCTTTCTACTTTCTTTTTATTTATCTCAATTATTCTGTCGTTTATTTTCAATCCTGCATTATAAGCCCCGAAATGTGGATGTACATAAAGTATGGTTGGAGAATCTTCAATCCGGTATTTTTTACTTATAATAGGTAAATCTTCTTTTTTATAATTTTTACTGCTATGAATAAGAATCCCAAGTGAAAGGATCGGTTTTTTTGTGTAGAAATTAACAGCACCTTTTAATAATGGAAAACCAGTTTTATATAATCTTATCTGTCTCTCAATAAGTGTATTGAGAGCAATTTCCCTTTGTTTTTCTCTTTCTGTTTCAATTTCTTCTTTTGGGAGTTCTGGTTGTTTTAAAACAGGAGTACATCCTCCTAAAATAAATAATAGAAAAATAACACTTAAAATTTTTTTCATTTTTTTCATCCCATTTTTGTCCTTCTAATTTAAAATTATATTTAAAATTTATGTTAAAGTCAAAAAAAGGATGATATAAATAAAAAAACTAAATTCTTTCAAGAACTAAAATCCAGTCCTGATAGATAGGGAGTTTTGCCCATGAGTTTTTAACAAGAGAAGGCAATTCCCAGTTTCCTTCTCTGTCAGGATTTACAACTCCGCTATCTATTTTTTCACCATTTACAGGATTAAAAAGAAATGTTTTATATTTAACATTTTTCTCAATTTTCTTGATTTTAAAGTTATTGTAAAAAAAAGGAATATAAACAATACGGACTTCTTCGGGAATTCCAGCAATGTATGGATAGTAATTTTTTTCTCTGTTTTCACTACTCACATCAACTTCAATCCAGTCAGGTCTTGGTTGAAATTCCCACCATCTATATTTTTCAAGTAATTTTTTTGATAATCCAAGTTGTTTTGAACCAGGTAAACTCATTGCCTCATCCCATGGAGTATTTCCCCAGTTCATACCATGTGGAGATGGACCATAAATTTCTTCTTTTCTATTTACCTGCCATATTCCATTTGCTCCATAAGTAAATCCACAAGCACCATTTAAAAAAGATGCCCAGAAACTCAATCTCTGTATCTGTTCTCTGCACTGACCTCCTATTCCTTCATAAGCAACTTCTCCAATCACAACAGGCATTACAGGCTCTGCTTCATAAGATTGCTTCACTCTGTAAACTGTATTTTTGATTGAATCGTCTGAATGACCTGTCTGAAGCACGTCAAAATCAAGAATTTCTGAATATCCTTCAACCTCTCTTGTAAAACTGCCTGGATGAACTGTTACTGGATTTTTGTATGGGTCAATCTTTTTTATATATTTTATTACTTCTTTCCAACCATTCCTTTGTAAATTTTTGTCCTCCTCAGAAGTTTCTGATAAATAAAATGGCATATCATATTCACCAGAAGCACACCATATAACAGGATAAGCAGAATATCTTGCTATTAAATATCTCCAGTGCTTTTTCATTTTTTCAATTCCCATCCATTTTAAATAATATCCCCAGCATCCAACAATACACGATATAAGTCCTGAATTAATTAGATGAAATAATCTTAAATCTGCCATATCAAAATAATAAGGATTGATTCTTTTGAAATTTTTGTCCCATGGATATCCTGCTTCATTTTCTCCTCTTCTATCAGGATAACTCATATCAGGATATAAACCAGCAACAATTTGAATTAAAGTAAAACCCTTTTTGATTCTATCATCTGTAAGTTCCTTAAATTCTTCAGGCCATTTCAACCTTTTACATAAACCCATCCACCATGTATCACCCAACCAGAAAAATGGTTTGCCATCTTTGTGACATAAATACCTTTTATTTTCAGAAATTTTTAATCTTCCATGAACAAAAAGAGGATTTTTTCCTTTATATTTTTCAACTTTTATTTTTCCTTTCTGTCCGTGTAATCCTCTTTCTTTTTCATTGTTAGATATACTTTCCCATTCATAAATTCCATCTTCAGGAAAAGATACCCTTACACCAAATTCATTTTCTCCTTTCCAGAAAGCAGGAACTTTAAATTTTTCTCCTTTACTGGAGGTAAAAATAACATCAACTTCAACTTCATTAAAAATGTCCTTATATCTTTTATAACTTCTTAAAGAAAACTCAACAGGAACATTGACTTCTGTGTATAACATTTTATCCCCTTTTATTTTTCAAATACAAGTTTACCATATTCTTCAATAAGATGAAAGTTAGGAACAGAAAGTTTAGGAAAAGAAGATAGTTCCTTCCAGTGCAAATATCTTGAATAATTATATCTTGCTATCAAAATCCTCCATTCTGAACCATAACCAAAATTATCACCAAAAGATTTCAATTCTTCAGAAGGGATAGCCATTTCAAGTGTCCAGTACTCATCTATGTCATGCCAGTTATTTAATGTTCCTTTTATCTGTGTTCCTATAAGAATTCTGTCAAGGTCAATATTTGGTTTAAAGCACCCCTGTAATCCTGCTCTTCCTCTTCCAGGAAAAAAGAAAACAGTTTTTTTACAATTTGGAGTTCCATATATCTCCCAGTACCATGTATTCTTTTCAGGTTTTAAAAATATTTCAACAAGGTCTCCTGTAAGATAATGATGTGTCTGATTTTTATTACTTTCCTGAACAATATCTGAATCATAAAATTTAATTCCTACATATAAATACTCTTCATCCCATGCAAGTTGAACTTCTCCTTTTTCTACTGGTTGTTTTTTTTCATTACCCGGAAGTTCAAGTTCATAAATAGGTGCTTTTTTCCATACATCTTCTTGTAGTTTCCCATCAATAATTAAAGGTTTATCTGTATATTTAGCAATAATTTCAAAATCATTTTTCATCTTACCTCCCGATAAGTTTCAATTTCAATTCAATATAATACATAAAATTTTCGTAAGATATATCAGGACTTATTGCATGGTCTAAAGTTGGTATATATCCACCCTGTTCAAGTAAAGGTGGGATTTTCTTATACAATTCTTTTTCAATTTCATTTTTCCCCTTTGCAATTTCCCTTTTATCAATTCCACCCATAAGAATAATGTTTTTACCAAATTTTTTTCTCAATTTTAAAGGGTCCATTTCGCTTGCCTGTTCAAGTGGCCAGAAGAAGTTAATACCAGCATCCATCCATAAAGGAATAAGTACTTCAAAATTTCCATCTGTATCAAGTGTAATTATTTCAATTCCTGCTTTTTTCAATCTTTCAATCACTCGTTTATAAGGTTTTAAGAAGAATTTTTTAAATATTTCAGGACCAAATAATGGACCTCCTTTACCTGCACAATCTTCAAAAAAATTAAAATAATCAAATTCAACTTCATTAAGTGCTTTTTCAACAAGTGAAAGTAAAAATTCAACATTAAATTCTATCATTTCTTCTACAAGTGCAGGATTATCATAAAACATATATGACAGATTTTCAGTTCCTACCCAGATTCTTAAGCGAGAGTAAATTCCCCATGATGCATTTCCTAAAAGACATAATGGATAGTCCCTTTTTTTCCATATTTTTACCCATTCATCCCACCATAAAGAATATCTTACAGATGAAAAAGGATTGTATTTTTCTTTCATCTGATTAAAACTTTCCCTGTCTGTAACTGGAAATGATATATACTGGTCCATTGAAGGTCTTGTTCCTCTTACTGTTCCTTCTTTTAGTGATTTTGTTATATATCCCCATGGATTTCTCTGTATGATATATCTATCTGTTTCTTCAATTACTTCTGTTTGGTATGCTGGAACAGGTCCTGTATTTATATGAGCAAATCCTCTTCTATCAATTTTAAAGAATGGTTCTCCTTCAAACCAGTTATTGTATATTTTATCTTCAGGCATTCCTTCTTTTATCCATCTTTCAAATGTCTGACCCCATAATCCATATTCATAATTTGGAATCCAGTTACTTACATCTCCTTTCATAATTTTGCAGAAATGTTCTCTGTGTGTCATAAAAACCTCCCTTTTAATCTTTTCTATTTTACAACTTTTTAGATTTACTTAAAAATTAAAAAATTTGACAGAAGTGCTGAAATTGATTTAAATTTACCAGAAAAAAGGAAAATAAATATGGAAATACTTTTTCTTGGAACTGCGGCAGCCGAAGGTTGGCCTGGCATTTTCTGTGAATGTGAGTACTGTGAAAAAGCAAGAAAATTAAAGGGTAAAAATATTCGTACAAGGTCTTCTATTTTAATTGACAGAAAATATAAAGTAGATTTACCACCTGATACTTACTGGCACACTGTAAAATATGGATTGAATTTATCAAAAATAGAACATCTTTTTATAACTCATTCACATGCAGACCATTTTGATTTTTCAGAACTTTATTTTTATTTTGAACCCTTTGCTCATTTTAAAAATAAAGAAAGGTATCTGAATATATATGGAAATAAAAATGTTTTTGAAATTATATCAAATTTGATAAAAGAGAAGAAAAATGGGCAATTTATAATTCCTCATTTGTTGGAAGTTTTTAAAAAATATGAAGCAGGAGATATGGAATTCTATCCAGTACTTGCTGACCATGAGCCAAAAGAAACATCCCTTAATTTTATATTTAAATATAAAAACAGAACTATTCTTCATGGATATGATACTGGATGGTATCCAGATAATACATGGGAATTTATAAAAGATTTTAAGTTTGATATAGTTATTATGGATTGTACAAATGGTATTCTTGATTTTGAAAAATATCATCTCGGAATAAAGGGAGTTATAAAAGTTAAAGAGAAACTTTTGAAGTATGGATGTTTAAAAGAAAAATTTAGATTTGTAGCAACACATTTTTCTCATAACGGGAAATTACTTTACTCAGAACTTGAGAAAATATTTAAAAAAGAAAAAATTGAAGTTGCTTATGATGGTAAGAAAATAAAATTACGAGATTTAATTTGACAAAAATTTGAAATAAAATATAATTTTGAAAAATATGGGTATATTGATAAAAAATGGATATCTTATAGAACCTAAGTCGGGTAAGGAAGGTAAATTTGATGTACTACTTGAAGGTGGAGTGGTTAAAGAAATTAAAAAAAATATTCCTTCCAGAAATCATAAAGTAATTGATTGTAAAAATAAAATTATTTCACCTGGATTTGTTGATTTACACTGTCATTTAAGAGAACCAGGAAGAGAAGATGAAGAAACGATTTACACAGGGAGTTTATCAGCAGTAAGTGGCGGATTTACGACAATTTGTTGTATGCCAAATACTGAACCTCCTCTTGATAATAAGGTCAGTGTAAGATTTGTTTATGAAAAGGGAGAAAAGAGTTTATGCGAAGTTTTACCAATTGGAGCGATTACAAAGAGAAGAGAAGGGAAAGAAATAGCGCCATATTTTGAGATGATACAGGAAAAAGCAGTAGCATTTTCTGATGATGGTGATTGTGTTATGGACAGCAATGTTATGAGAAGGGCTCTTGAGTATACACTTTTACACAGAAAACCTGTTATTTCACATTCAGAGGATAAAAATCTGTCAAAAAATGGGGTTATGAATGAAGGATTTATTTCTACAAAAATGGGACTTCCAGGAATCCCAAAAGAAGCAGAAGAAATAATGGTTGAAAGAGATTTAAAACTTGCAAAATTAACAGGCGGAATTTTACATATTGCACACCTATCCTGTAAAGAAAGCGTTGAGTCAATAAAAATTGCTAAAAAATTTCTAAAAAATGTATCCTGTGAAGTTACATCACATCATTTGACTTTAACAGAAGAGGCAGTTATTGGATATAATCCAAATGCAAAGGTTTCTCCTCCATTAAGAACAGAAGAAGATAGGATTGCTTTGATTGAAGGATTGAAGAATGGAACAATTGACTGTATTGTAACAGACCATGCCCCTCACAGTTTTGAAGAAAAAGAGTCTGGATTTGAAAACGCACCTTTTGGGATAATTGGTTTTGAGACATTTTTACCTTTGTGTTTGAAACTTATTGATTATGGAATGAAATTAAAGGATATAATATATAAAATAACTTATGCTCCATCAAAAATTTTAAATATAGAGAGGGGAATAATAGAAGAGGGTAAAAGAGCAGATATTGTAATTTTTGACCCTGATATTGAATGGGTTTATACAGAAGATAAAGTAAAAAGTAAAAGTAAAAATTCTCCATTTTTAAACTGGAAACTAAAAGGCAAAGTTTTATTGACTATCAGTAGAGGGAAAATTGTTTATAGAGAACCTGAATTTACAGATTAACTTTTAATTTTTTCCCCTTTTTTATTGATTCAAGTGATTTAAACACCATACCCAAACTTTTAAGATTATCCTTTCCACTTGTTTCAGGTTCTCTATCTTCTACAATACTTCTGTAAAATTCGTAAAGAGAAAGAAATCTGTCCTCTCTTTCAAGTTTAACTGGTTCAATAATTTCTTCTTTTCCTTCAACAACTTTTTTTATTCCTGAGTTATCCCATATTATTGTTCCTCTGTCTCCATAAATTTCCCATATCCCAGGCCATTGAGTATCCTTTCCAACACTTACCCAACTTCCAGCATAATTGAAATGTACATCATCTTCAAAATCAAAAATTAAATAAACACATGGGTCTCCTTTTAACCAACTCCAGTGAGGTTTCCAGCTCTCTGCATAAACACTTACAGGGTCCTTATTAAGTAGATATCTTGATAAATCAAAATGATGTATTGACATATCAATTAAAAGTGGAAATGGCATTTCTGCTCTAAAACCACCAAATCTTGGTCCTTTCTGAAAATTTAAAATACAGTAACTTATTTTTCCTATTTCACCATTATCAACCATCTTTCTTATAGTTCTTGGAATTCTATTGTATCTGTAGTTCTGACTTACCATAAATTTCCTTCCATATTTTTCACATATCTCAACAATTTTTTCGGCATTTTTCATTGTGTCAGATAATGGTTTTTCAACAAGAACATGGAGTCCTTCTTTCATAGCCATAATTGAAGTTTCTTTGTGAAAAGCAGGTGGAGTAACATTTAAAAGTGCATCCGCTTTAACTTTTTTCAAACAATCTTTTAAAGAA
>DAORXQ010000012.1:15599-32303 GCA_035371905.1 bacterium
ATGTTTTTCCTTCAAGAGATGGATATTTTTCAACACTCTTTTTTAAAATTTCTTCATTTATATCAACGATGGCAACAACTTCCCATTCCTTTGAACTCATAACTATATCAAGCCAACTTGCTCCAAATCCACCAACTCCAATCTGTATAATCTTCATTTTTCTCCCTCCTCTTTTTCAAAAATTCCGAATTTTATTACTTTCCCGTTTCTGTCAAAACCTACATAATATTTATCATAAATCCATACCTCCATCAAGTTAGTTTTTGAAATAAAAGTTTGATGATTTTTACCGAGTATTTTTTCAACTTCACCTTTTTCCATCCCAGGTGGTATTTCTCCTTTAATAATTGACTGTTTCCACTCTTCTTTTAAATCAGGGTTATTTTTTATATATTCTTCTCTATAAACAGCATCAAGAAATGTTTTTTCTTTTTTTTGAAATACACATCCAGTAAGAAAAATTAAAGAAATATAAAAAATTGTTTTTCGCATCTTCCCTCCTTTTGTTTTTTATTTTATCATATATATTATGGAAAAAGAATATCTATTACCTACAAAAATCTGTGATGTTGAAAATCCCGATATAAAGATGAAAAGTTATTTTCTCACAAAAAAGAGTTTTTCTGAAAAGCAGAAAGCAATTGATATTTTTAATTTTGTGAGAGATGAAATTAAATACAGGTTTGATTATTCCTATACAAAGGCGTCGGAAACATTGAAAAAAGGATATGGAAATTGTTTTAATAAATCAAATCTCCAAATAGCGCTTTTAAGAAGTTGTGGTATATATGCTGGATATAGAGTGTATCTGATAAAAAAGGAGGTCTTTTTACCAATTGTTCCTAAGGATATTTACGAAAAAATAAGTCAGCCAACTGTTCATGTAAGTTGTGCTGTTTATATAGAAAAAAAATGGGTGGAAAGTGATTCAACAATAGATTTTGAGTTATATAACCATATTTACAGAAATATGGAAAACTGGAAATATGTTGAATGGGATGGAGAAAATGATATATCAATACCAGCGGAGTATATAGTTGAAAATCAGGGTATTTATTCCAACATTGACCTTTATCTTTTGAATCCACCTAAATTCTGGAATGATGAATTACTTGAAAAAGCAAATAGATTTATAGATGAACTTTTAAAATAAAAAAAAGTCCCTTTTGAAACCTTTGTCTGTCAACAATTTCCCAAGTCCACCTTAAAGGTGGGAGGTAGGGTAATTTAGATACCAGTTTTTTTTAAGATGATTTATGTAATTTTCACATATCCAGTCAGGTACATTTGCCGGTATGTGATTTCCAACAGCAAAGATTAAACCCTTACATTTTCCATTTTTTACATAACTTAAAGTTCTTTCAATATCATTTTTTACTTTTTCCCATTTTCCAAGTGTCATATCTCTGCAATCAACATAACTTCCAACAAGACAAATACTATCACCAAAATTTTCAGCCATAAAACCAAAATCATTTACCGGTTCAAAAATAAGTCCATCTGCACCTACTTCAATTATATCTTTTGCAAACATACTGAAATTTCCGTCTGAACAAAAGAGTATTTTTTTCCCTTTTTTCTTTAAATCCTTCCAGAGTTCTCCATATCTCGGTATGATTGCTTTTCTGTAAAAATCAGGAGATAGAAAAGGACCTGAATACCATACAAAATCATCATGCTGGATTATTACATCTACATCTGTATAAGCCCATGCTTTCATATAAAAAAGAGTATAGTTAAAAAATCTATCTATAAGTTTTTCAAATTTATTTTTGTCACTTGCAGAGAGTAAAAGCATTTCCCATCCGAATGTCTGTATCAGTCCTGAAATAATTGTTTTGTAATATCCTCCTGTTATAAGTTGGTCTGGAAAATACTCACAGAGTTTTTTATATTTTTCTTGATATGTTTTAACCTGTTCATTAAAATCAGGAAAACTATATTCTTTCTCAGGGTCAAATTCCCATACCTCAAAAACATCTTTAAAAGGGCATTCTTTTTTTTCTTTTCTATCAGAACCATCTATTGCATATATCGCATGTCCCATATCAGTTGCTCTTCCTCTATCAAACCAGTTTCCGTAAAGTCCATCATCAGTTACCCATAAAAAGTCATAACTCCATATTTCATAAAATTTTTTAATTCTTTCAGGATATTCTTCTGACATACCTGTAATTTTTGAAATGTAATCTTTATGATATTCCATACTGTATTCTGTATGTGCAACTCTATCTTCCATTTTAAGATTTATCGCATCAATTGCTATTTTTTTGCTCATTTTATACCAAATGGGTTTAAGTATATATATCCATTTTCTCCAAAGATTTCAACTCTTAAATATTTTTTTATTTCGTTATTTTTTTTGTAATTTATTTCACTGCCATATCCAACAACTCTACCGTCTGAAATCCATTTTATTTCTTTAAAATTTTTACAATATATTTTAATTTTTCCTGTTTTTTTATCAATAATTATTCTATTAAAGTAAGGCATATCAGTTCCTAACACAGCAGAGCATATATAAAATTTCCCCTTTTTTATTGCATCTTTTATTTCTTTTTCATCAATTTTTTCAAGTAAAAGAATATTCCAGTTTATTGCAAGTTGAGATAAAGTGTGAAAATCGTCATTTCCAAATCCCCAAACAGGTCTTTCAGGCATTGTTTTTTTCAAAATTTCATCCCATATATCTGTATCTCCATAAATTTTACCTTTACTCTGAACACCTGTATTTAGAACTTCAATTCCCGATAAACTCTGATACTTTTCAAATAAATTAACATACCAGTCAATTTTTTTTGTGTATCTTCCTGGATGCGCAAAAAAACAAATTCCTTCTTTTTCATCAACATATTTTAAAATCTCCTCTTCATTTAATGCTTCTATTTTTTCGGGTATTTTGAATGAAAAGAGGGAAACTATATGATGCTGTTGATTTTTACCAAACTCAACTCCAGGTATTAAAAATAGTTCATCTGTTTTTAAAGATGTAAATTTATTGTGGTCTGTGATTGATAAAATTGAATAGTTTTTCATTTTGTAAAGAGAAATAACTTTTTCAGGTTTTTCTTTTCCATCACTTTCTGTTGTATGAGTATGTAAGTTTGCTTTGTATCTTTTAATTTTATTCCAGTTTATATCTTCATAGGGATTAATTATTTTAATTTCTTTTTTTTCTTTATATTTAATCAGACATCCATTTAAAGATAAAATCAAAAAAATCAGAAAAAAACATCTTCTCATTTTTTCTCCTTGGTGATTTTTTTAGAAATTGAAAATTCTTTCATATCTTTCCAAAAATGAAACATAAAAGGCCTTTTTGACAATGAAGACGATTTTCTGCTTGGTCAAGAACAATTGAATTTGGTCCATCTATCACATCATCTGTTACTTCTTCTCCTCTGTGTGCGGGAAGGCAGTGCATGAATAGGAAATCGGATTTTGCTTTTTTCAATAAATTCTTATTTACCTGATATTCTTTAAAAATTTTAAGTCGTTTTTCCCTTTCCCTTTCATCTCCCATACTTATCCATGTGTCTGTATAAATAATGTCAGCGTCTTCAATAAAAGCATCTGGTTTTGTACTTATTTTTAAAAGATTTTTATTTTTCATATTTTTTATTATTTTTTCATCGGGTCTATACTCATCAGGACAGGAAACTCTTATCTCAATCCCGAGCAAGTCACATCCTTCAATAAGTGTATTACATATATTGTTTCCATCTCCAATATAGGTTATTTTTATGTTTTCAAAAGTTCCCTTTTTTTCATAAATTGTAAAGAAATCACAGAGAATTTGTACAGGATGGTAAAGGTCTGTTAAAGCATTTATTACAGGTATTTCAGCACATTTTGCAAATTCTTCAACTTCTTCCTGTGCATAAGTCCTTATTATGATTCCATCTAAATATCGTGAAATTACTTTTGCTGTATCTTTAATTGATTCTCCTCTTGAAATTTGAGTTACTTCGGATGAAAGATAAATTGGAAAACCGCCAAGTTGTTGAATTGCGACTTCAAAGGATATTCTGGTTCTCGTACTTGGTTTTGAAAATAATAATCCAATTGTCAGATTTTTGAGGTGTTCTGTAATTTTTTTTTCTTTTTTTAAACTTTTAAAATATTTTGTAATATCAAAGATTTTATATACTTCTTCTTTTGAAATATCTTTTATCTTAAGGAAATCTCTTTTCATTGAATTCCTGCCTCTTTTAATGATTTTTTTAATATCTCTATTCCTTCATCAATCTCTTCTTTTTTAACATTTATAGCAGGCATTATTCTTATTACATTCTGATGGGTACAGTTTATAAGAAGTCCGTTTTTAGCACATATATTTACGAGTTCCTCACCCTGTTTTTCAATTTCAATTGCAAGCATTAGTCCCAATCCTTTGACTTTTTTTATCCCTTTGAATTCTTCTTTTAATTTTTCAAGTTTTTCTTTAAGGTATTTTCCCATAATTTTTACATTTTCAAGCAGGTTTTCATTTTCTATTGCTTCAAGAACACCAAGACAGGCAGCACAGGCAAGAGGAGAACCACCAAAGGTTGATGCATGGGTTCCCGGTCCCATTAAATCTGCAATTTCTTTTCTGGCAATCATAGCTCCAACAGGAAAACCTCCTCCAAGTGTCTTTGCAAGAGTCATGATATCCGGTTCAACACCAAATATCTGATATGCAAAGAGTTCTCCTGTTCTACCAAATCCGGTCTGAACTTCATCAAAAATTAAAAGAATATCTTTTTTTTCACATAAATCTTTGACTTTTTTTAAGTAATCTTTATCCACTACATTAATTCCACCTTCTCCCTGTATTAACTCAAGTATTATTCCTGCAACCTCATCATCTATTTTTGAATAAAGGTCTGAAAAATCATTAAATTTTGCATAAATAAAACCTGTAGGAAGTGGTTCAAACATTTCATTATATTTTTTCTGTCCTGTCATTGTAACTGTTGCAAGAGTTCTTCCATGAAAAGAATTTTCCATTGAAATAATTTTATATTTTCCTTTTTTCCTTCCATACAACCTTGTAAGTTTAATGGCAGATTCATTTGCTTCTGCTCCACTGTTACAGAAAAAAACTTTACCACCAAATGATAATCTGGAGAGTTTTTCTGCAAGAAGTGCCTGCCATGGATGATAATAATTATTTGAAATATGTATCAGTATTTCAACCTGTTCTTTAATTTTTTTTACAACCTGTGGATGACAGTGTCCAAGACCACTTACTGCCCATCCAGGGAAAAAATCAAGATATTTTTTTCCATCAATGTCCCATAAATAACTCCCTTTCCCCTTAACAAAAATAAAATTCTGCTTCCTATAAGACGGGATAACATAATCATTATAATTTTTTAAAATTTTTTCTTTATCCATTTTTTATTATCTCTGAACCAACTCCGTGTTCTGTTAAAACTTCAAGAATTAAAGAATGAGGAATATTACCACTTATAATATGAACCGATTTTACTCCATTTTTTATTCCATTTATCCCTGCTTTTACTTTTGGTATCATTCCTTCTTTTATAACACCATCTTTTATTAATTCTTCTCCCTGCGAAACTGTTAATGTTGAAATTAAAGTGTCTGGATTTTCAGGATTTCTCATAATTCCGAGTACATCGGTAATAAAAATAAGTTTTTCACTTTTCAAATTTGAGGCAACAAATGAAGCAAATGTATCTCCATTTACATTGTATAGATTTTCATCGTCTCCCATCGCAAGTGGCGCACAGACAAGTATATTTTTTTCTTTAAGTTTATTTTCTATATATTCAATATTTGCTTTTTTAAGTTGTCCAACAAATCCAAGGTCTACGACTTCCTCACCCTTTTGATAATGGATTTTTGAGGCAGTGACAAACTTTTCTTCAGGAGTAATCTTATCAACATTGCATTCAAATTTATCCTTTAAAATAGTTACAATTTCATCCCTTACCCTGAATAAAACATCTTTAACTATATTCAATGTCTGTAAATTAGTAACCCTCAATCCATCAACAAATTTTGCTTTACCTCCTTTCTTCTCAATCTCATCATTTATAAATTTTCCTCCGCCACATACAAGTATAATTTTTATATCAAGAAAAGAAAGAAATGCAACATCAAAAAGAATACTTTCTTTAACATCTTCAATCTGATAAATGCTTCCACCAACTTTAATCACAAATATTCTATTTTTGAATTCTTTAATATATTTAAATGCTTCAACAAGAATATCTGCTTTTTTTCCAACTTCATCTGTCATCTTTTGCTCCTTTTATAGTTTATTATTATAATCCTTTAAATTTTTTAAGAGAAATATTTTACCATATTTTTGAAAATTTTAAAGGAAGGGGTAAATTCATCTCCATAATTTTTCAGAAAATCAGGATAATAATACTTAAGAATAGCCCTTTCAGGATGCGGCATCATTCCTACAATAAGACCGTCTTTACTGCATATCCCCGCAATATTTCCAATAGAACCATTTGGATTATAAGGATAACCAGAAAGATTTCCATTTTTATCACAATATCTCAACACAACCTGTTTATTTTTCTCAATTTCTTTCAAACTTTTACTATTTTTAGGATAGAACTTTCCTTCAGCATGAGCAACAGGCATTCTTATTATATCTGGAAGACCTTCAAAAAAGGGACAGATACTTTTTTCTACTTTTAAATAAATCCATCTATCCTCAAATCTTCCAGAATCATTCCATTCAAGTGTTACAGATTGTTCAGAGTTAAATGGTAAAATCCCGGATTTCACAAGGACCTGGAACCCATTACAAATACCGAGAATTACTTTTTTTTCAAAAATAAATTTTTCTACTTCATCCCACAGTTTTAATTTTATTTGATTTGCAAGAACTTTTCCTGCACCTATATCATCTCCATAAGAAAATCCACCCGGTATAACAAGTATCTGATAATCAGAGAGTTTTTTTTCTTTTCTTATAATCTGATTTATATGAATTCTTTCAGCAGAAGCACCTGCAAGATTGAAAGCCCACTCTGTTTCAAAATCACAATTTGTACCTGCAACTCTTAAAATTATAACTTTTGGTTTCATTTTTAAAATTTTAAACTTCTCCAGTTTTCATAAATTAGGTCTAGAGAAATTTTGAATAATTTTTTATTTCCCCAGAAACCAATCATTTCCTTTTTTTCTATAACCTGTCCTATCTGACTCACTTCTTCGCCTTTAAAAAGTTTTTCAAATTCATTTATTTTTTCTTTTTCCACTTCCACAACAAATCTACCACAACTTTCTGAAAAAAGAATTATTTCAGGTTCTTTTTCTTCACTTAAAACATCAAGAAAATTTATTTCACATCCAAGATTTCCCCCTATCATCATTTCATTTATAGTTGTTATTAATCCACCATCTGAACAGTCATGACAACTTTTAATCAGTCCTTCTTTAATACCTGTATGAATTTTTTTCATTAAATTCAAAGTTTTTTCTGGTCTTGGTTTAGGTACAATTCCACCTTTTATACCATACATTCTGTAAAACTGGGATGAGCCGAGTTCATTAAACGTTTTCCCGAGGACATAGATAATATTTCTTCCCTTTTTAAATTCAGTTGAGGTTATCTTTCTTACATCTTCAATAACACCTATTCCGGAGATAAGAAGAGTTCCGGGAATTGAAATTATTTTTCCATTCTTTCCCCTGAAATAGTTATTTAAACTATCCTTTCCTGAAATAAAAGGGACCTTATATTTCAAAGCATAATCCTTACATCCCTTCACACATCTTACAAGTTTACCAAGTTCTTTTTCATCGGAAACATTTCCCCAGCAGAAATTATCAAGTATTGCAATTTTTTCAGGATTTCCTCCACAACTTACAATATTTCTTATACATTCTTCAATACAGCATCCAGCCATATAATAAGGGTCAATTTCTCCATAAAAAGGATTTATTCCACAACCTATAACTAATCCTTCATATGTTTCGTAAAATGGTTTCAATACAACTCCATCAGATACACCCCTGCTTTCATATCCTAAAAGTGGTTTTAAAACAGTTCTTCCTCCAACCTCGTGGTCATATTGATGAACAACTTCTTCTTTTGAAGATATAACAGGTGTTGAAATTAATTTTAAAATATCCTCTTTCAGATTTTTTGATTTGAAATTTAATTTCTTTTCTTCTTTTTTTTCAAAAAAACACTTAAGATTTCTTTCAGGTATTCCTTTATGAAGAAATTTCATATCAATATCACAAACAATTTCATCTTTATAATAAACAGTTAATTTACCTGTTTTTATAAATTTTCCTATCACAGTTGCTTCAACATCTTCGGAGTTAAAAAGAGATATGAGTTTTTCAATATTTTTTTCTGGAACTGCGAGAACCATTCTTTCCTGAGATTCTGAGAGAAAAATTTCCCACGGGAGTAAACCTTCATATTTAAGAGGTACTTTATCAAGATAAACAACTGCACCTGTATCCTTTCCCATCTCGCCAATTGCTGAAGAAAATCCGCCTGCACCACAATCGGTGATGGAGTTATATAAATTCAAATCCCGTGCAACAAGTAAAACATCCTGAAATTTTTTTTCAACTATTGGATTTCCTATTTGAACAACACTTGTCGGGATATCCTCTTTTAAACTTGCAGAAGAAAATGTTGCTCCATGAATACCATCTCTTCCAGTTCTTCCTCCAATAACAACAATGAAATCACCATCTTTTACTTTTTTTTCCACTTTATCAACAGGTAAAATCCCGACTGTTCCGCAGTAAACAAGACAGTTATAAACATATCCATCATCAAAAATTATTGCTCCATTTCCTGTAGGAATACCCATTCTGTTTCCGTAATCCCTTACACCACTTACAACTCCTCTGAAAACTCTTCTGGGATGCAAGACGCCTTCAGGTAATTTTTCATATGAATAGTCAAGAGGACCGAAACAGAAAACATCAGTGTTTAAAATTGGTTTTGCTCCAAGACCGACACCAAGAATATCTCTTATTACTCCTCCTATTCCTGTTCCTGCGCCTCCATATGGTTCAAGGGCAGATGGATGATTATGTGTTTCCACTTTGAAAGCAACTCCCCATTTTTCATTTAATTCAATTATTCCTGCATTATCTTTAAAAACAGAAATACACCAGTCATAATTTAACTTTTCTGTAACTTCCATTATTTCTTTAAGTAAACAGATGTTAGTTTTTTCTTCTTTTTCTCCGATTTTTTCTACATAATTGATATTTGCTTTAAATGTTTTATGACAGCAGTGTTCACTCCATGTCTGGGCAAGACATTCAAGTTCACAATCTGTTGGGTTTCTTCCTATTGAAAGAAAGTATTCTTTTATTTTTCTCATTTCACCTATATCAAGTGATAGAAGGTTTTTTTCACTTATTTCAATTAGGGTTTTATCGTCAGCATTTAAAATATCAATTTCTTTTGCATGTTTCATTTGCCCATACCTTCCTTTTTAAAAATAAAATAATTATGAATTAAAGTATTTGCAAGAATTTTTTCACAAATTTCTTTTATCTGGTCTTCTTTAAGTTTTCCCTTTATATAATATTTTTTCCCTGTTTTTACATCCACGTCTTTTAAAATTCCGCTTTCTATTATTGTTTTTTTACTTGTCTCACCAACAGGGTCAGTTACCCCTTCTTTTAAAAATACTTCAACTATCCAGTAATTTTTTTTTGTTTTGCTTTTTTTATAAATTAAAAAATCTTCAGAAACATTATCAATAAGAAGTTCTTTTGCAATTTTTTCTATATTCTTTTTTTCTGTATTACACTCAATTTTATATAAGTTTGAAACCTTCACTTCCTCAATATCAGAAATTCCCAATTCCTCAATACTTTTTTTAACATCCTCTCCAAAAACATCCCTTATATTTCTTTTCTTATATATTTCAACTATCCAGTAATTTTTATTCATAGTAACTTGCGCATTGTTTTTCATTTTCCCATACCGTTACTTTTTGAATTCTTACAGGATAACCTCTGAGTAATCTTTCCATTTTTTTATAAATAAAGAAAGCAATATTTTCAGAACTTGGATTTCTTTCTATAAAAAAGGGTATTGAGTTTAAATTTTTATGGTCAAGCATTTTTAAAATAATGTTCAGTTTTTTCTTTAAGATATTAAAATCAATAAGTAAACCAATTCTATCAAGTGTTTCCCCTGTTACTATAATTTCAACTTTCCAGTTATGCCCGTGTAGATTTTCGCATCTACCTTTATAATTTCTTAAACTGTGAGCCGAAGAAAATTCTCCATTAATTTTTAGTTCATACATTTTTAGTAAGTTTATATTTTATGTTATTTTTTTCAAAAAGAAATTTGATTGTTTTTTCCACATGTGGACTTATATCACTGAAATACAATGATATTTTACCTTTGCCACCTTTATTGTTTAAATTATTTTCTTCAATTATATTTTTTATTTTGATAGAAACTTCATAAGAAGCATCAATTATTTCAACATTTTTTCCCATAATTTTCTGTATTGTTTTTTTTAAATAAGGATAATGGGTACATCCAAGAACAAGTGTATCAATATTTTTTTTCTTTAATTCACTTAAGTAAATCTCAGCAATCTTATAACTTATTTCATTTTCAAACCATCCTTCTTCAACAACAGGAACAAATAAAGGACAATCTTTCGTATAAACTTCTATCCCTTTATATTTTGAAAATAACTTTTGATATCTTAAACTTGAAATTGTAGCGGTTGTTCCAATAACTCCAATTTTTTTATTTTTTGTTAATTTTACTGCTTTTTCAACAGTTGGTTCAATAACATCAATAATTTTGATATTTTTAAATTTTTTTCTCAAATAGTAGGAAGCATATGAAGATACAGTATGGCAGGCAATTACTATCAATTTTGGATTGTATTTTAAAAGAAAAATAACATCTTCAACTGCAAATTTTTTAATTACCCTTTCTGATTTGGTTCCATATGGAACCCTTGCTGTGTCTCCAAAATAAATGATATTCTCTTCTGGCAGGACTTTTATAATTTCTTTTACAACACTTAAACCACCAACACCTGAATCAAAAATCCCGATCGGATTTTTATTCATTTTATTATTTCTCTTTTCTTTAAATATTCAATAATTGCTTTTCCAAGTGTCTCTGCAATTGCCTGTCTTACTTCAACATCTTTCAGATTGAATTCAATATTAGGATTACATATAAATCCAATCTCGGTTAAAACAGAAATCATCGGAGTATACTTTAAAACATAGAAATTCCCTCTTTTAGCCCCTCTGTCAGGAGTTATTAATCTTTCTGCAAGTTTTTCCTGAACACATTCTGCAAGAATTCTACCTTCATCAATTATATCGGTTTCGTTTAAATTATTTAATATCTGATTTAATACAGAATCATTATTTTCTTCTTTTAATTCTCCTTCTCCATCATTGGATTTTGGTAAACTATTTGTTTCTACTTTACAGTATGGATAATATGTCTCAAAACCTGTTGCATCAAATCTATTAAATCTTGAAGAGTTTGTATGAACTGAGAAGAAAATATCAGCATTTAATGTTTTTGCAATATTAACTCTTTCTTCAAGTGAAATAAAAACATCTTCCTTTCTTGTTAAATAAATTTCTATAGAGGGATAACTTTCAAGTTGTTTTTTTAAATATTTTTCAAGTCGTAAGGATACATCAAGATTCACATCTTTTTCTTTTAAACCATAATTTCCAATAGCACCTGAATCATGTCCTCCATGACCGGGGTCTATTACTATAATAAATTTTCTACTTTCTTTTTTTTCCTCTGATGTTTTTTCTCTTTCTTCTTTTTTTTCTGAAATTTTGAAATCTGCAAATATTTTTGAAAAATCCTCAACTGGTATTAATATGTCTCCTTCAATTTCTTTTGGAGTATTTTTAATCTCAATCGTTTTACCACCTACAATTAAAGTTTTATCATCTATTCTGAATTTTATCTGTGTACCATCAAAAAATACGAAAATCCTATCCTCAATTTTAGCCCAGTTATCGGAATTTATTATTTTAAGGAATGATTTTAGTGAGATATACTGAACATCCTTTATTAAATATGTAGGGATTTTTCTCGTTTTTATTTCTTCTTCTAAATTTAGTGAGTAAATGCTTAAAGATGTTAATAAAATAAAAAAAATCAAAAACCTTATATTTTTCAAAAACATACCAAATTTCTCCTAAAAAATTTTTATGTTTACAATCAATTTTTCTTTTTTGCTTATAATATTTTAAATTGCTGAATATGTGGAGGCGGCGGGTACTGCCCCCGCGTCCGTCGCTATCGCTCCCGGGACAGGGGAGATTCCCCTTTCCCGACGATACCCCCACAACATATAAGGGGAAAAATCTTTTTCCCCTTAAACCCTTTTTCTGTCCGCTGGTAAGCCCTGATGCTTCAGTTTTCCTTGTTCCTTTAGTTTTTGCTGAATATGTGGAGGCGGCGGGTACTGCCCCCGCGTCCGTCGCTATCGCTCCCGGGACAGGGGAGATTCCCCTTTCCCGACGATACCCCCACAACATATAAGGGGAAAAATCTTTTTCCCCTTAAACCCTTTTTCTGTCCGCTGGTAAGCCCTGATGCTTCAGTTTTCCTTGTTCCTTTAGTTTTTGCTGAATATGTGGAGGCGGCGGGTACTGCCCCCGCGTCCAGAAAGAATCCTGATAGAGTATCTACCTGTATAGTCAGAAGTTTTTTCTTAGGGTAAAAAGGCACTTCTGACAGGCCCTTTTACCCGCATCCTTTTTATTAATCTTCTTTAAGGGAAAAGGATAACCCTTAAAGAAGATGCCTCTTAGCCGACCCATTTTACAGAGTCAGAGGCAAACTCTGTAAATGGGTGACTGCATTTTATGCAGCCAGAGTATTTGCTGTTACGGCAGTTATTTTTTGTCAGGTTTTTACAAGTTCCTGACAAACTTGACAGGCAACTCTATCCGGATTTCTTCCTGTCGATTCCTATTTCGCCCCCATATTTTTCATTTTTCTTGCTATATCTCTCTCAATTTCTCTTTCTTTCAATTCCCTTCTTTTGTCAAAGAGCTTTTTACCTTTTGCAACAGCAAGTTCTATTTTAGCCAGACCTCTATTATTAAAATACACTGAAAGTGGTACAAGTGTCAAGCGTTTTTCTGAAACTCTTTTTTCAAGTCGTCTTATTTCATTTTTATTCAGTAACAATTTTTTCTTTCTCAAAGGATTGATTTTTTCAAATGAGGACTGATAGGGTGCAATATAAAAATTATAAAGAAAAACTTCTCCATTTTCTACCTTTGCATAAGAATCTTTAAATGCAATTTTTCCCTCTCTAATTGACTTTACCTCACTTCCTTTAAGAACAATACCCGCTTCTATTCTTTCAAGAATTTCATAATCATGATAAGCACTTTTGTTTTCTATTTTCATTTAATCCCTCATTTTTAAGAGGAATACAAGAAGCATTATTAAAGTTATTACAAATTCTGAAATTCCAAAAAGAAAATATCCAGATATAAAAAGGAAAACAGAAGAAATTAAAAAAGTTGAAATAATTAAAGAAAAAGAAATTTTTATTCCTGCTTTTTTTACAGTTGAATTTAAATTTTCAGTCGTATTTTCATTTCTATAATCTTTCCTTTTTGAATTTTTAACTGTATCCATAAGTGTTTCAATTGTCTGTGGCAGTTCTTTAATAATATAATGTAAACTGTTAAATGTATTCTGAAATTCTTTTAAAAAATAGGAAAATTTTACTTTTTTCTCTGTAATTTCAATAAAAAATGGTTCAATAGATTCAGTAAGTTTAAATTCAGGGTCAATGAAATGGCATATTCCTTCAATTGTGATTATTGATTTACCCATTAAAGTAAAACTTACAGGGATTTTAATTCTGTTTTTTCTCATAATTTCAAAGCAGATACCAAGAACTTCTCCAATTTTTATTTTTTTTATTGGAATATCCCTGTATACTTCAATTAAATCTTCTATATCCTCTCTTAATTCCTGAATATCTGTCGTATCTCCAATAGAACCCATGAGTTTTAAAGTTAATATTACTTTTTCTGTATTCCCTTTTAAAATGCTTGAAATAAGATTAACAATATAATACTTTCTTTCTTCATCAAGATGTCCAACAATACCAAAGTCAATCAGTGCAATTTTTCCATCTCTCATAATAAAAATATTTCCCGGATGCGGATCCCCATGAAAAATTCCTGTATAAAAAATCTGTTTTAAAATTATATCCGCTCCATTTTTCAATACTTCTTCCTTGCTTACAAATTTACTCCAATCTTCAACCCTATTAATTTTTATTCCATCTATATATTCAGTAACAAGCAATTTTTCTGTGCTTATTTCCTTATAAATTTCAGGGATGTACAATTTTTCAAAATTTTTCATTCTTTCTTTCATTATTTCAATATTTTTACCCTCTATAAGAAAATTCAATTCTTTTTTTATACTCTTTTCAAATTCCTTAACTATTTTAACCGGCTGATAAATTTCACTTTCTTTAATAAATTTTTCTATTAAGTTTGCAATATCATATAAAATCTGAATATCAGTAAAAATTTGTTCTTTTATATATGGTCTCTGAACCTTTACAGCGACTCTTTTCCCTTTATATACTGCTTTATAAACACAGGATAGTGAACCGGAAGCAATTGGTTCTTTATCAAAAACATCAAAAATTTCTTCCAGTTTTCCACCTGTCTCTTTTTCAATAATTTCTTTCATCAGATCAAAATTTTCAGGTTTAACTTCATCCTGAAGTTTTTCAAGTTCTCTTATATATTCAAAAGGGATAAGGTCTGGTCTTGTGCTTAAAATCTGTCCGAGTTTTACAAATGTTGGTCCGAGTTCTTCAAGAATTTTTCTGACCCTTACAGGAAATGTTAATTCAATCTGTCTTTTTTTTCTGAAAGGAAATTTAAAAATATGGGCTCTTTCAACAAGTATTTCAAATCCGTACTTAATGAGGATATTTACTATTCTTCTGTATCTTTTAATTTTTCTTATGACTGTTATATGTTTATTCATTCAAATATTCATTCTGCCAGAGGGGGTCTGTCAATTCTCTGTACTTTTTATTACATTCAGGCATCTTTCCTTCTTCTATAAACTTTAAATAATCTTTTGCTCCTTCATCTACCGGCTGTGCATCTGTTTCCTTTACTATTTTATAAAAATCCAGAGAATTATCTCTTATTATACAGGGCACAAGAAGATTACCGCATTCATTTTTATTTCTTTTTATCCAGTAGTTGTACTGCCAGTTTCTAATTCTTTCAAATAAGGGAGACTTAATTGCATCAGTTATTGTTTTCCCCTCTTTATAAATTTCATAAATATTACCTAAATTTTTATCTTTAAAAGGAATAAATACACAAGGAGTTATTGTTCCATCCCACATTATATAAAAATACCCGCCTCCTCTTGCAGCAGCCATACATCCATCAGAAGCAGTCCCTGAATTCCAGAAATCCGCTATAAAAATCTTCTTTTCTATAACAAGTTGCCATATTCTTTTTAACATTTTATATCTTTGTTCTGGAGTAACCATAAGTTCAACAGAAGGACTTCTTCCTATTGGCATATACTGAAAATACCATCCATAAAAAGCACCTTTCTTTTCAAAATAAAAGTCAATAAATTCATCTGATAAAAGTAAATCAGCATTATATCTTGTTGGTGTAACTGATATTCCAAAAGGCACTCCTTCTTCTCTTAAATTATCCATAACTTCCATAATTCTTTTAAAAACACCATTACCTCTTCTATCATCTGTTTGACTTTCAAAACCTTCAACTGAAATAGCAGGGGTAAAATTTCCAAGTTCAGACAGTTTTTTTGCAACATCTTTTTTTATCATTGTACCATTGGTGTAAGCCATAAAATAAGCATCATTGTGTTTTTCAAGTATATCAAAAAGTGTCTTCCCATTATCTTTATACATAAATGGTTCTCCACCAGAAATTACAAAAAAGTAAGCACCAAATTCTTCCTTAATTTCCTTTATAATTCTATCAAAAACATCAAATTTTAAAGTATGTTTTTCATAAATTTCTCCAGCATAACATCCCTTACATTTTAAATTACATACATTTGTTGGAGAGATAGTAACAAAGCAGGGAGGTCTAAATCCATGTTTTTCTTCAAATGTTCTTCTTGTATATATCCCCTGTATAAAAATTTTCCCCAGAAAAATATTTGAGAGTGCTCTAACACAATTTGGCGAAATACTATCTGTGTCAAATAATCTTTCAATTGAATGTAAAAGTGCTCTTCCCATATAATATCTTTCTTCAAGAACTTTTTTCGGTCTTTCATATGTTTTAAGAGACATTTTGTATGTTGCTCTGTCAATTGCGTTTATCAGTGCTCTTCTTGTTACCGAATTTTTTAAAGAAGCATTTAATATTCCTGTAACAACTTTCTGTGAGGTTCCCTTTTCCATAATTGTTAATATTCTATCTTCAAGTTTCAATGCCATTTTAACCTCCTTGTGGATAACAAATTATATTATACCACAAAAGTAAATTTTTATTGAAACACGTTTACTTTCTTATTTTGTTATAATTCAGTTTTTCTTGTCAACTACTTTATTTTCTTAAAGAGGTTTAACCCCTTTAAAATCCCCAAGAGGTATCAACTCCCCCAAATGGGTGGCTCACCATCTCGCCTCTCATCTAATCGGTGCTCCTTATTCGTCGCACCAGCACCCCATCAAT
>DAORXQ010000013.1:0-12913 GCA_035371905.1 bacterium
CATCTTCCAGGAAAAAGTGATGTATCAAACCATCCACCACATCCCAAAATATCATAATCAAAATATTCTCCAGAGTCCATAGGTTCAATATAATCACCTTCATTTTCAACTTTCACATATCTACCTGTTTCTTCATCCCATCTTGATTCTTCCTGTTTTTTATGCACTCTTTTTACAGGATAACCTTCTTTTACCCATCCACAGAATGTTTCAGGCCAGAAATGCTCATATATACCCATTCTGTCAGGAATTTCTTTTTTTAATAATATTTTTACTCTTTCTCTTGAGTTCATTTTTCCCCCTATCTTATTATTATTTCCCTGTTTTCTTCCATTGATTTATTTGCTGAAAGTGCTACTTTTAATGTTTTAATTGAATCAAAATAATCTGATTTTATTATTGATTTATCATTTTTTCTTAAACTTTCAATAAATACTCTATCTTCAACAAAATAAAGGTCTTGGTTAAAATTAAATTCCTCATATTTTTCTGAAGTAATTATAATTAATTTCCTGTGTGAATATTCAATAAGTTTCCTTTTACATATAAATCTAATTTTTGGTGGATAGTATCTTGTCACTTCAGGAAATAAAGCATATGTGCATAATAAGTTTCCATAAATTCCATTTTCAAATTCAAATATTGTACAACTTGCATCATCTCCTGTATATAATTTTTCTTCTGGGAAAAATCCCCTAACTCTTTTTGTATATACGGATTTTATCTCTCCAAAAACATATCTTATAAGGTCAATAAAATGTATTGCCTGGTCAACAATCTGTCCTCCTGCCTTTTCCTTAATTTTTATTGAATCAACAAGAGGGATTGTCCAGAACCACTCAGATGAAATAAATATAACTTTTTCATTTTTAATAATTTCTTTGAGTTTTTCAGAAGCAGGGTCATATCGTAACATAAATCCAATACTGTGAATAATATTTTTTGTTTTAAGTTTATCAATAACAATTTCACATTCTTCTTCTTTTAAAGCAGGTGGTTTTTCAAGAAAAAATGGTAAATTTTTTTCAATACAGTATAAAACGATTTCTGTGTGAGTATCAGCAGGTGTACATATCCAGACACAATCAGGCCTTTCCTTTTCAATCATTTCTTTATATTCAGTATAATAACTACATCCAATATCTTTCGCCTTATTCTTTGCGACCTCTTCAATTATATCACAAACAGATATAATTTTTATTCCTTCTATTTTTTTAATAGAATTTATATGTACATTTGAGATTCTTCCAGTTCCTATTATTCCTATTTTCATTTCAGTATCCTTTCTATTTCTTCAATATCAACTGTATTCATAACAAGGGGTTGTGAAAAATCAGGCATTGACCTCTGCCATATAGCATAAATTTTTTCTCCATCAAAAAAGGCAGAAACATATCTATTGCATCCTGTCCCAAAAGGAGAAATAAATAAAGGGAAATTTAAACTTAATCTATAAATTTTAGGAAATTCATAATCAAAACCATAGGCAAGTCCACCAATTTCTTCACATGAATAACCCCTTGGTCTTTTAACTCCTTTTTCTGACTGTGGATGTTCTCTTATACACTCTGCTCCATCATAAAAATAAAGTGAAATATCTGGAATATCTTTGAAAATTCCGATTTTAGGAACAGGCAATCTTTCTGTTATTCTTGTAACTGCGATATCCCATGTATAACCTTTTGGTAAAATATCTTTTGAAATTATTTTGAAAATATCATTTTCTTTAACAGCAAGACCTGAATATGAACAGGTCCAGGAAAATGGATGCTGACAGAAAATCATATATGTCTTTTTATTCAGGTCAAAAACAAAAGGGTCTTTAACATGTAAATTTTCTGGATTTTCTGATATTAGAACATTTCTTATATTTTCAGGATTTAAATCTTCAATTGTATTTCCTTCAAAAACATCTATTTCCCAGATACCTGTACCTTCTTTCTGATATATTTCAAAACCCTCTGGATAATTTCTCTTTTTTTCTGTTGATACATAAACTTCAACTTTATCTCCAAAATAAATTGATGAACCCTCTATTGATAAGACCTCCTTTTTTCCAACTTTAAGTTCTTTTTTTGAAA
This sequence comes from bacterium, assembly GCA_035371905.1. Lineage (NCBI taxonomy): Bacteria > bacterium. The sequence continues at coordinate 2,082 of DAORXQ010000013.1, forward strand.
ATGATTTTAATTTTTTAAATGTTTTACCTTTATCCTCAGAAATAAAAATTGCAAGTTCAAGCCCCCTTTCTCCCATTTTTATTCCATATCTACTATCCCCTGAATTTCTGTATCTTCCTGTTAAAACAATCCTTCCTTCTATATCCTTTCTTATCTTTCCACCTCCAAACCAATATCCCTTTTCATTTCTATATGGTTCAACTATTATTCTTGCTTTCTCCTGATTTACTATTATCTGGCCAAGTTTTACAAGTTTCTCTTCTAATTTTTTTTCTAATCTTTCCATTTTAATCTCAAAAGGTTTAATTTTTTATTTTAACATATTTGAAATTTTTTTTGGAAAGATTATAATTTTGAAAAAAGGAGGAGAGATGAATTTAATTTTTATTATGATTGACAGTTTAAGGCAGGACCATGTGAGTGTTTACAATAAAGGGGAAAGAGTTTTTGAGAATATTGAAAGTTGTAAGACGCCAAATATTGATAAATTTGCTGAAAAAAGTTTAGTTTTTGAAAATGTTTATCCATGTGGTCTCCCTACAATCCCTGTTAGATATGAACTTATGACTGGTTTTTATTCATTACCTTACAGACCTTGGTGTCCTTTAACCGATTATGACTTAACAATTGCTCAGATTTTAAATAAAGAAGGGTATCTCTCAGGATTTATAACAGATACATATCATTACAGGGCTCCAAATATGAATTATCACAGGAATTTTAATGTTTATGAATGGATAAGAGGCCAGGAATATGACCCTTATGAAATCCCTGTTTCAAAAAGAAATATAAATGATTATGTGAATGAAAATTATACAGATGAATGGAAAAAAAGGATACTCCAATTTCTTGCAAATACAGACAATATGAATGAAAAAAACTGGTTTACAATGCAGGTTGTTGAAAAAGCAATTGAGTTTTTAAAGAAAGCAAGAAAAACAAACCAAAAAATATTTTTATGGATTGATTCTTTTGAACCACATGAGCCATGGGACCCACCAGAAAAATTTGATAAATATACTTCTAAAAAATATAAAGGTAAAAGATTGATTATGCCTATGGGTGGAGAAGCAAAAAACTGGGCTACGGAAGAAGAAATTGATTTTATAAGAGGTCTTTATGCAGGTGAAGTAAGTTTTGTTGATTACTGTTTTGGATATTTATTTAAAGAACTTGAAAGATTGAATTTTTACGAGGACTCTTTAATTGTTCTTACTGCTGACCATGGACATCCACTTGCTGACCACGGAAAATTTTTAAAGGGTTCTGACAGGATGTACAGTGAATTATTAAAGGTCCCATTTATAATGAAATTTCCAGAAGAGTTATATAAAGGAAAAATTGATGCATTAATTCAATTCCCTGATGTTCTTCCTACAATTCTTGAAATTCTTGGTTTTGAAGGAAATAATGTATGTCTTTCTGGTAAAAGTTTCTTTTCAGTAATTAAAGGTGATATAGATAAACATAGAGATGCAGTAATATGTGGATATAAGAGAGGAATTTACAGATGTATCAGAAATAAAGAATGGAGTTTTGTTTATACACCTGATGAAGAAATTGATATGCTTTTTAATTTGAAAGATGACCCGAAAGAAAGAGTAAATTTAATAGATAAACATCCTGATATAGCAAAAGAACTTTTGAATAAATTTGGTTCTGTATTCTTTGAAAAAAAATCAAAGGTAATAAAAGGTATACAGGGTGAATATGAACTTGCATCCTCTTCAATAGAATGAAAAAATTAAATATTCTTTTTATTTTAATTGATGACCTTGGATGGAAGGATTTAAGTATTTATGGCAGTGAATTTTATGAAACACCAAATATTGATAAAATTGCGGAAGAAGGAATTATATTTACAAATGCTTATTCAGCAAGTCCTGTATGTTCTCCTACAAGAGCAAGTATCCAGACAGGTAAATATCCTGCAAGATTAGGTATAACAAACTATATCGGAGGAAGGGATAGAGGAAAACTTTTACCACCTGAAAATCTTGAGTATTTACCATTTGAAGAAGAGACAATTGCAAAATATTTAAAAAAATTTGGATATAAAACTTATTATATAGGAAAATGGCACCTTGGAGATAGACCATATTTTCCTGAAAATCATGGATATGATAAAAATATAGGTGGTTGTTCCTGGGGAATGCCTCACTATGGATATTTCTCACCTTATAAAATTCCGACACTTGAAGATGGACCTGAAGGAGAATATTTAACAGACCGACTTACAGATGAAGCAGTAAAAATAATTAAAGAAACAGAAGAACCATTTTTTATGTTTTTATCCCATTATGCTGTTCATGTTCCAATTCAGGTTCCTGAAAAATATATCCAGAAATACAGAGAAAAGGCAAAGAAATTGAAACTTGATAAAATAAATCCTTTTATTGAAGGAGAAAATTTCCCATGCGAGCATAAGAAACATTTAAAGATAATAAGAAGGATAATTCAATCAGACCCTTTTTATGCTGGGATGATAGAAAATCTTGATGAAAATATAGGAAGAGTAATAGAAACATTGAAAGAAACAGGAAAATATGAAAATACAGTAATAATTTTTACATCAGATAATGGAGGACTTTCAACTGCTGAAGGTTCACCTACATGTAATTTACCTTTAAGAGAAGGAAAAGGATGGATTGAGGAAGGAGGAATAAGGGTTTCTTTAATAATGAGGATACCCGGAATAAAAAAACAAAAATGTGATTTTCCTGTAGTTTCAACTGATTTTTATCCGACAATACTTGATATAACTGGATTGCCTCTGTCTCCGCATCAGCATAAAGATGGGATAAGTATTTTACCTGTTTTAAGAGGAGAAGATTTAAAAAGAAATGGTCTTTTTTTTCACTGGCCACATTATGGAAATCAGGGTGGTACTCCTTCCTCTTCTGTGATTTACGATAACTGGAAACTCATATATTCTTATGAATATGAGAAGTATCTTCTTTTTAATCTAAATGAAGATAGAGAAGAAAAGAATGACCTTACGGATAAAAAAACAAAAGAATTTAAACTCTTAAAAGAACTCCTTGACCATTATCTGAAAGATACAAAAGCAAAATTACCTGTGAAAAATGGATAAAATTGAACTTCTTGTTAAACCAACTTCTTATCTATGTAATCTTGACTGTTCTTACTGCTTTTACAAAAAAACAAAACAGATATATCCAGAAGCAAAGATAATGGATTTAAAAACACTTGAATTTTTTATAAAAAAATTTATGGATTATTCTGAAGGAAAAAATATATTTTTCTGCTGGCAGGGTGGAGAACCTTTAATTGCAGGAATTGAGTTTTATTATAATGTTGTTGAATTTCAGAAAAAATATGGTAAAACAGGACAAATAGTTGGAAATACAATTCAAACAAACGGGATTTTGATAGATGATAAGTGGATTGAATTTTTTAAAAGATATAATGTTTTTGTTGGTATAAGTTTAGATGGACCTGAAGAAATACATAATTTTTACAGAGGATATAAAGATGGAAAAAAAACATTTAAAAAAGTGATGGAAAATATAAATAAACTGGAAAGAAATGGAGTTCAGTTTAATATCCTTTCCACAATTGGAGAAGAAACAGGTAAATACCCTGAAAAGATTTTTGAATTTTTTGTTAAAAAGGGTTTTAAATATTTACAGTTTATACCTGCAACAGATAGAAAAAAAGATAAAATAAGTAAATTTTCAATAACTCCTTCAACATATTCAAATTTTTTATGCAGGATTTTTGATTTATGGTGGAATAATGGTTTTCCTTATGTTTCAATTAGGTTTTTTGATAATATTATTGAGATTATAAAAGGAATTGAACCATCTGCTTGTACTTTAAAGAAAAGATGTGGAGAATATCTTGTTGTTGAACATAATGGAGATGTTTATCCATGTGATTTTTTTGTAAATACTGATTTTAAACTTGGAAATATTTTTTTTGATGAACTTGATATAATATATGAAAAACTCAAAAAATTTGGTGCAATGAAAGAAATACAGATAGAAAAATGCAAAAAATGTGAATGGAATTTTATATGCAATAATGGATGTCTCTGGCATAGGTATGTAAAAAATGGGAAACTGGATGGAACTGATTATTTTTGTTTTGCTTATAGGAAATTTTTTACATATTCTTTTGAAAAGTTTAAAATTATATCAGAAAGGGTTAAACTTTTTTGAAAAAGATGAAAAATGAAAAGAGAAATAAAAATTATAAAAGATTTTCCAATGGCTAATGTCTGTGATATAGAAATAGAGGAAAAAGAAATACCCATAATCAGTTTTTCACCATCTCCTAAGGGTGGTCCTGAATGCCTCTGGTTCTACTTTAAAGTAAAATCCAAAGGAATAAAAAAACTAAAACTTATTCTCAAAAACACAGGCAATATGCTTGGCGGAGATAGACCTGAAAACCTCAGACCTGTAATAAAATTTGAAAAAAAGGACTGGGAAAGATTATCAAAGCCAGAATTAATTGAATTTGAGGATGGTAGAAAACATGTATCATGGAATGTAAATATTATGAGTGAAAAATTTGAGATTGCTTTCTGTTATCCATACGGAAAAAAAGAAATAGATGAAATTATTAAAGAAAGTAAGGGTTACTGGAAAAAAGATGTGATTGGAATAAGTCAGGAAGAAAGAGAAATGATAAGATTAAGTAATAGTTATGGAGATATTAAAAAGAAGGGGGTTTATTTAATGGCAAGACAGCATTCCGGTGAAACGCCTGGAAGTTGGGTTTTAGATGGTTTTCTGAGGTATCTTTCCAAAATAAACTATAAAAATTTAATTGTGTGGGCAGTTCCTCTTTCAAATATAGATGGGATTGAAAATGGTTATTATGGTAAGGATAATTTTCCTTATGATTTAAATCGTGCATGGGGATTTCCTCCTATGAGACACGAAACACTTGTAATTCAGAGAGATATAATGAGATGGAAGGAAAGATGTATTCCATTTCTTGCAATTGATTTTCATGCTCCTGGTGCATGTGAAATAGATGGTGCATATTTTTTCATTACACCTTTTGAAAAAGATAAAAAAATGTATAAAATTGAGAAAGAGATGACTGAAAAAATTGCAAAAAAAGTTGGGAAATATATGTCTGAAAATTATATCAGGTCTATAAATTATAAGAGCAGATGGGAAACACCTCATTTTTCTGATTTTATAAGAAATAATATTAAAATTCCTTCTCTTTCAATGGAAACACCGTATTGCATCTGTCGTAATTGTTTGATGAAAAAAGAGGACTATAAAAAAATAGGTAAAAAAATTGCTCTTGGTATTATTGAGGAAATAGAAAAATATGGGACTTAAAATAGGTACATTTAAGGAAAAACTTAAAATAGAAGAAGGAAGTAAACTTGCAGGTTATCCGAATACAGAAACAAGATTTTGCAAAGGAAGCAAAGGAGATATTGAAGCAAATGGAATAATTTTGAAAAATGATAAAAATTTTGGTTGTTTAGTTTCTCTTGATATTCTCGGGATAGAACTTCCCTTTACTGAAAAAATCAGGGAGAAAGTTGAAAAAGAATTTAAAATACCTTTTGATAATATAATGATTTGCTGTACACATACTCATTCAAGTGTTATCACAGTTGGTAGAAAATTTGGAGCAGATAAGGAGTTTTTAAATGAAATTGAAAGAAAGATATTAAAGGGTATTGAAGATGGATTTAAAAACATTGAAGAAGTTAATTTAAAATGGACAAAAACAGAAGTTGATATTTCTCATAATAGAAGAGTTGTTATAGATGGAAAAGCAAAAAATGAATGGCAGGATATTGAAAAAAAACATACAGGAATAGTTGATGAAGAAGTAATATGTATAGGATTTTTCAAAAAGAATGGGGATTTAAAAAGTTTAATTGTTAATTATGCATGCCATCCAGTTGTTTTAGGTCCTTCAAATTATTATGCAAGTGCCGATTTTGTGGGATATCTGAGAAGTTTCCTTGAAAATAATTTAAATCTTGAAAACCTCGTTTATATCACAGGAGCCAGTGGAAATATTAATCCGAGGATATGTATTACCGATAATTTTGAAGTTGCGAAAAAGACAGGTGAAACTATTGGAGAACAGATTTTAAAGTGTAAAGAAAATTTTCATAATCTTGAGGTAAATGATTTTCACTTTGATAGAAAAAAGGTAGTATTTATAAAAAAAGATGGAACAGGAATTTTAGAGACAGAAATGCAGATATTAAAAATAGGAGAAAAAATCATCTTTATTACATTACCAGGGGAACCTGTTGTAGAAATAGGGCTTGATATAAAGAAAAAATCAAAATACCCTGTCACAATTGTTGCAGGTTATACAAACGATTATATTGGTTATATCTCTACAGACAAAATACTCTCTGAAGGAGGACATGAAGCAAATAGTTGTCCTGTGAAAGAAGTTGAAAAAACAATAAAAGAAATTGTAAAGAATTATATGAAAAATGGTAGAACTTAATACAGCAATTGAAATTAAATTCATCCATTTAAGTTTTGAAACAGGAATTGAAGCACCTCATTTTCATGAAGAAAATCAATTACTTTTTTTTATCTCAGGCAAAGGGATTGAAACTGTTGAAAATAAAAAATATAAAATATTACCGGGTACCTTCATACTTATTCCAGAAAAAAGGGTTCATTTTTTTAAATCTACTTTAAATAAACCTGCTGAAATTTTATCTTTGAGATTTAAATTGGGTCAGAAAATTGCAGATGAAACATTTACTGATTTTTTTAAAAAAACATATATTTACAGAGGGGGGAAAGAAAATATTAAAACAATAAAAAAAATGATACCCTCTATAATTAATGGTAAACCAAATTTTTCTTTTCTTTTAAAAATTTTGAATATGATTTTTGAAACCTCAACTAAAACTCCTGAAAAAACAACTGAATACATGGAAAAATTAGAGAAATACATTGAAGAAAATATAGGGAGTGAGATTAAAATAAAGAAAACTGCAGAATATCTTGGAATTTCAGAGGTTTATGTGAGAAAACTTGTAAAGAAAATTTATGATATAAGTTTTACAAAATTTGTAAATATTAAAAAAATTGAATATGCTTCTAAATTACTTGTTGAGACAAAACTTCCTGTTTCAAAAATAGCCGGAATGTGTGGGTTTTATGATTTTAATTATTTTTCAAGAGTTTTTAAAAAAATTAAAAGAGTATCACCTGTTAAATTCAGAAAAAGTTATCTTTAAAGTGGAGGAAGAATATGGTCAAAAAAATTTTTTTAATTCTTTTTATGTTTATTTTTTGTTTAGAAGCAGAAACAATCTGGGTTGATTGTAGTTCCAAGAAGGATAAAGAAACAGGGACAAAAGAATTTCCTTTCAAGAAAATATCAGATGCAATAAAAATATCAAAAGAAGGAGATGAGATTATAATTAAACAGGGGATTTATAGAGAAACTGTTCAACCAAAATCAGGAATTAAAATAAAGGGTGAGGGAAGAGTTATAATTTCTGGTTATGAAAAAATTAAAGGATGGGAAAAGTTTGAAAAAAATATCTGGAAAACATATCTGAACAGAGAAATTGATGAATTATTCATAGAAAATAAGAGAATTGAAATTGCAAGATATCCAGAAAAAAACTGGTTTAAAGTTGAGAAATTTGAAGAAAAAGGTGATATTTACAGAATTTATAATTCTGAAATAAAAAATTTAAAAGATGTGAAAAATTTTGAAGTAAGAATTCTCAATTCAACAGTCAACGGTTTTTTCACATGTCCTGTAATAAATTTTAATAAAGAAGAAGGTTTTTTTGAATTTGCAAAACAACCATATCTGAAATTAACTGAAAAGGATTTATTTTATCTTCAGCATAGTCCAAATTTTATTACTTCACCCGGTCAGTGGGCAATTGAAAAAGAAAATGATAGATATGTTGTTTATATTTGGCCTCAAAATGAAAAGGAACTGAATTTTATTGAAACAACGGGAAAAGAAGATAGAATTTTAATTTTGAGCAGAGTAAAAAATGTTGAAATTGATGGAATTGAAATATGTGGAAGTAATACAAATGGCTTATGGATTGATAACAGTGAAAATATAACCATTAAAAACTGCATTATATATAACAATAAAAATGTTGGCTTATATGTTAACAGAAGCAAAAATACAAAAATAATGAAAAATATAGTACTTTTTAATGGTAATGGTATATCAGTCGGAAATTCTTCTGATATTGAAATTTTAAATAATGAGATTGCTTTCAACAATATTGATGGTCTGATTGTTTCATGGAATTCAGAAAATGTTTTGGTAAAGGGAAACTACATTCACCATCATATTCTTTATGGACATCCTGATAATATGCAGACATACAGAAATGTAAAGAATTTAAAAATTGAAGATAATTTACTTATTTGTGGAGGACAGTCCATAATGATGGAGGAAACATATGATGTTGAATTAAAAAATAATATAATTATGGGGGCAGGTGCATACTCTTTAATTTTTGGGCATCAGAATACAGATAATGTGAAAATGTATTTTAATACTGTAGTTCTTTCTCAATATGGAAGTATTAGTTTTACAGGAAAAAAATATGATGTTAAGGGAAATATCTTTATTACAGGTCATCCAGGTGCTATTTATGGAATTAATGTAAATGAATATGAAGGTGATTATAATATTTTCTGGAATTGTGAAATACAGAATCCAACTGTTATTGCAGCATCAGGCAAATGGTATAAATTAAGTCAATTTGAAGTATATAAAAAAGATACTCAGAAAGATTTAAATTCTTTATATTCCAATCCAATGTTTAAAAATTTTCCAAAGTCCTTTCATATTGTTGAACCAACTCTATCAGATGAAGAAAAAATTTGTATAGTAAGTCAGACAGATTTAATAAATGAAGGAGATTTTGTAGAGATTAATTTTGACGGAATACCCAGAAAAGTGATTGCAAAAGAAGGAAAATACATTAAAATTTCTCCAAAACTTGAAAAAGTCCCTTTCAGAATTGTGATGGTCTGCAACTGGGGAAGAAATGATAATTTTGAGTATAATTTTGAGTTTAAAGATGAAAGCCCTGTAAAAAAAGTTCTTTATGAAAATCAAACTCCTGGAAGTAAAATAAATTTTAAGAATATAAAAAATTATGATTTTGATGGAGACGGGAAAAGAGATTTACCGTTGTTATCAGAAGACCTGGATAAAGTTTATAATGAAAAAATGAAAAAAACATATTTAGGAGGTGAAATAGAAAAGAAATGGAAGTAAAAAATGAAAAAGATTTATTTATTTTTAATATTACTTTTAAAAATTTCTTTTTCAGAGGTATATTATGTAAGTATCAATGGAAGTGACGAAAACCCTGGTACAAAAGAAAAACCGTTCAGGACAATTCAAAAAGCAGCAAATGTTGTTAATCCCGGTGATACAGTTTTAGTTTTACCCGGTGAATATAATGAAAAAGTGAATATTTTAAAAAGTGGACAACCTGAAAAATATATTAAATTTAAAGGAGAAGGAAAGGTTGAAGAAATCAAAACCATAAGTTTTCAAATTGGAGGATGGGCTCCAAGAAAAGCAAACTACATAATTATTGAAAACTTTTATTTATCAGGAGGAGTGAGTATTTCAGGAGATTATAATATTGTTCAGAACTGTATTTTAGAAGGTTATGGAGTTAGCATTTCATTTCATCCAACTTCTCATCCTGATTCAACAGGTTGTATAGTCAGAAATAATATTATGAGGAATTTTGGAAAGGTTGTTTTAAATTGTACTGGAACAAAATCAAGTAATTGTATTTTTGAAAATAATGTTATTTATAATGGAGAAGGAGATGTGTGGAGAATTTTTGGTAAAGGACATATAATAAGGAATAATGAAGTTTATGATTTAAGAGAAACCGGCTGGCATGCTGACTTTTTTCAGATATATGATAACAACAGAGAAATTTCTTATGATATTCTTGTTGAAAATAATTATTTCCATGACTCTACAGGTTCTATTGCTATGCTTTTAAGTTATGGATATTCAGATTTAAGGGACTGGACTTTCAGAAATAATATTTTTTACAATATAGGAGGAGTTGCACAGATTGGTATTCCAGGAGTTAAATTCTATAACAATACTTTTGTAAACTGTGGAAGAAATACAGCAGGACCGTTACTTTTCAGATATTATGAAAAAAAGGGTGAATTTGAGGTGGGAGGTCATCGGGCAAGAATTTTCAATAACATTTTTATTGGAGGAGGGTCTTATCCTGACAGTGACGAAATTGGATGGTATCATTTTGCTGATAAACCAAAGGAAGAAATAAAGGATTTTCAGGCAGATTTTAATTATGTGACAAAGACAAAAGATGCAAATTATGCTCCTAAAAATGAATTTTCAAAAGTTGAAAAAAATGGAATAAATGGAGGAGACCCTAAATTTGTAAATTTTGAAAAAAAGGATTTTCATCTTCTTCCAGATAGTCCAGCAATTGATAGAGGAACTGAAATAAAGGACTGGATAGACCCAAAAGATAAAGATGGCATAAAAAGACCATCTGGTTCTAAATGGGATATAGGAGCATATGAGTTTGAAAAAAACTAAAACCAAACTTATAGACTTTAAAATCAATATAATTCTTTGTGGGATAATGGATTAAGTCAAATTTCAGTTTTCTAATTAGTGTTTAATTTATTTTTCAGTTTCAACTCAACTTTCAATTTTTTCAACATATCTTTCTGCAACTGACTCATCTTACTTATCTGTCTTATAATCAATCCTTTAACATTTATATATCCAATCTGTATCTTTCTTAATTGCTCAATTATGTTTTTAAAAGTAAGTGAATATTTCCCACCTTT
>DAORXQ010000013.1:13013-31268 GCA_035371905.1 bacterium
ACCTTTTCATCAAATAATTCAGGATAAAAACCACTATCTTTCTCCTCTACTAATTCCTCTATCTTTCTGTGTGTTAAACATGTTATATAATCAAATCCCTCTTTTTCTAATTCATCCATCCTTGTTTCTGTTATCATCCCTCTATCTCCTATCAATACAGCTTTTTCTATTCCATAATCCCTTTTCATTTCCTCTATCCTTCCTTTTATTGTGCTTTGATCAGATACATTCCCTCTAAATACTTCTATTGATATTGGATAACCCTCTTTATCTAACACCAACCCCATTACTATCTGTTTTTTACCTTCTTTTTTATCACGATTATACCCGAATTCACTTATCTCTGATTTCTCCCCTTCAAAATAACTACTCGTAATATCATATAAAAATAAAATGGGACTTCCTCTCTTCTCATATAATCTTGCCTCTATTTTACTTTTCCTCTCTATCAACCAGTCCATCGCTTCATATAAATCATCTACCCTTAATCTATCATAATCTAACTTAAAATACTCCTTAAATGCTTCTTGTCTTGCCTTTATCCATCTTGTATTCTCTAATTTTGAACCAGGATGTAATATACGACCTATTATCATCATCAAAACCAATTCCCTCTCTTTTTTCTTCTTTGAATAAATTATCTCATCCAATCCTTCTTCCCTCATAATCTCATATAAAACTCCTATATCCCCAAAATCCACTCCTTTCTCAAACTCTAAATCCTCTATCTTATAACTTATCTCATGTCTCTTTATCGCTAATTCTATACTCCTTATTAAATACTCTGGCATCTTACTTAAATTGGCTATAGTCTTCTGCTTTATCTTCCCTTTTTCATAATAACACTGCCTTAATAATATACTCCTATATACCTTCCCTTTATAAACTACTTTATTCCTTTGTATATGCATTTTCCTTCCTTTTTGTGTTTACTCTATGTTTGTATTATACCTCATTATAAAAAATCTGTCAAAAGTTATTTTCAAAATATTAGTGTTTATATTGGGAAAATAAAAATCTTGTCTCTTTTCTTGTCTATCAATTATTCCCTGAATTTATCTTCTGGTAAGTTGAGTTAAAAGGATGTCGTAGTATAAATTGTTCTTTATGGACATTTAGAGAAGGTAAAAATCCAAAATTGAAAGGTAAAAGAAAAAGTAATTTAAAACTTAACCCGATAAAAGTTGGATAAAAAATGATAGTTGATGAGAGAATTTTTAAAAAATTAAACAAGATTTTTAAATGGATAATGGAAAAATTACCCAAAAAATTTTTGAGGTAATTTTTAAAAAATGGCAGAAAAAATACTAAAAAGATTGCTAAATATAAAAGAAGCCAATCAGTATTTGGGTATATCATCAAAAACTTTATATAAATGGGTAAATGAAAAAAGGATTCCCTATGTTAAAGTTGGTGGAAAATTTTTAAGATTTGATATTGAAAAACTGAATAAATGGATTGAACAGCATACGGTAGAAGAGTTAAAAATTTTGAAAAATTTAGAAATATAAGTTATAATCAAAAAGGAGACAAAATGAGAGTATTTGAGAGAAATGGCAATTGGTGGATAGATTATACTTTCAATGGTAAAAGACATAGGAAGAAAATAGGAAAAAGCAAAAAACTTGCAGAGAAGGTTCTTGCAAAAATACAAACAATGATAATTGAAAAGAAATATTTTGATATAAAAGAAGACAAAGAAATTAAATTTAAAGAAATGGCTGATTTGTTTTTAGATAATTATGCGAAAAGTAATAAATCATCTTGGATTAGGGATACGATAAGTATAAAACATTTGAATGAATTTTTTGGAGAGAAAAATATAGGTGAAATAACAAGTTTTGATATAGAAAATTATAAAAAGAAACGTATAGAAGAAGGCGTAAAATATGCGACGATAAATAGAGAATTAACATGCCTTAAGACGATATTTAACAAGGCAGTTGAATGGGGAAAATTAAATACAAATTCTCCAAAGATAAAACTTTACAAAGAAAATAATATGAGGATAAGATATTTAACAGAAACAGAGGCAAATCTTCTTGTAAATTTTGCTAAAGAACCTTTGAAATCTATAATAATTATTGCATTAAATACAGGGATGAGACTTGGAGAAATTGTAAGTTTAAGATGGAGAGATATAGATTTTAATACAGAAACAATAACTGTATGGAGAACAAAAAATAAAGAAAAAAAGGTAGTTCCTATGAATAAAATAGTTGTAGAAACTTTGAGATACGCGGAAACATTAAGAGACCCTTTAAATGAGTTTGTATTTTATAGTAAAATTATAGAAACTGGACATATAAGTAAACATCATGTTTCCCATATGTTCAATAAACTTATTAAGGAATTAAATATAAAAGATTTCAGATTTCACGATTTGAGACATACTTTTGCAAGTTGGCTTGTAATGAAAGGAGTTGACCTTAAAACTATTCAGGAATTGTTAGGACATAAAACATTTTCAATGGTTCTAAGGTATGCACATCTATCCCAGGAGCATAAAAAGAAAAGTGTGGAATTGCTAACAGAAAGTTGGCACTATTTTGGCACCGGAGAGAAAATAACAGATAGAGGAAATAATTTAAGTGATTTACCTTCAATGACTTGCCGGGATGGCGGAAAGGAAGACGCAACGGACTTAAAATCCGTTGGGAGCTTGCTCCCGTGAGGGTTCGAATCCCTCTCCCGGCATTTTTTATTTATAGAATTTAATTTTAACTGGTCACACTTTGAAATTACCTATCCTGATTTTTTAACCTGAGAGAAATATGTTGAAAAATTTGACTTTTTGCCGATTTTATGATATAATATATTGTGAAAATAGAAACAAAAAAAATTATTTTTTATGAAGATTTTAGATAAAGTTAAATCAATACTTGATTTTATTTCATATCAGTTAAAAAAAGAGAAAAAGAAGCCAATCCACTTAAAATTCCTGTTCTGCATCCTTTAATTGTTGGGGTATCAGGAGTTGGTAAAAGTGCTCTTGCTTATGAAATTGCCTTACAATATACTGCTGAACCTGTTGTAGTACATTTAGGAATGATACCACAGGAAGAAGTTGGAGGAATACTGAAACTTGAAGGAGATTTACTTGAATACAAATTACCATACTGGACCGAAAGTAAAGTTGTAATTCTTGATGAAAGTTGAGAAAATTTCCCTATCCCACCTTTAAGGTGGACAGCGGAGATCAAGATTAAAAATTTAGTGGCTAAAAACGAACATAACCCTATAATACCTCCTTCCTAAAAAATTTGTCAATATTAAATTAATTCCTGTCTTACGCCGTATTAAACAGATTTTTTAAGAGTTCACTAAAAGTGTTACAAGTGTTTTTTAGTTTTTCAAAATTGTATTGATGGATTTTAAGATATTTCCATTCCGTTTTTGATTGCTTACTAATGTCCTCACACCACTTCTTAATTGCTTCATCTTTTTTGTCAGTATCTTCATATTCTCTCCCCTTTGTTTCAATAATCCAATGAATTATTTCTCCGTTACTTTTTTGAATAGCGACAAAATCTGGGTAGTAAAATCTTATAGCACCTCTTGAACTTAAATAATCAATTGAAAATTTTTCAGCCAGCGCAGCAAATTTTTCAATGTCTGAACATTTATCAAGAAATTCTGCAAATTCTGCTTCAAAGTCATTATAAACAGCAACAAAGTTAAATACGGTCTTTTTACATCTTAAATGTTTTCTTCTCCAAATAAATGGTGGAATTTTAGAAAGTTTGAAAGAACCCAATTTTACCACTTCTTTTTTTGTCTCAATAGAAATCTCGCCTATCTTTTTTACCAATAAATCAATAATTGCATCCTGAATTGAAATATCGGTTAAGTGTCTCCTTAATTTATCGTCCTCAATATCTTTTATCTTTGTTTCAAAACATCTTTCAAGAAGGTATCTTTCAACTATTGGGTATAAATTATTAAATTCACAAGTAAGGCGAGTTCTTTTCATAACCTCACGAACTATGTAAGAGACAAGTTCCCTACCAGAAGACAGAGTAGTAGCAGGTAACGAGGCGATGTGGACTTCTGTTTCAGTTACAGGGAACTCCATTTTTAAAAAAATTTTTCTCTCTTCTTCAAGTTTATCTGAGGAATAAAGCGATGGAATCTTTAATGGATCTAAAGTTTCTATCTTTTTATAGTTTCTTGAGAACCTAAACTCTGTTTGAGGAATTTCAATATCATAAATCAATCTTGATTTTTCAGGTGCAATCGTCACAGGCAGAGGTGGTGGTGTCTTTGTTGTATTAATACCCACACCTTCTTTTTCAAGTTCACGGACAAACTCTTCAAACGCTTCTGTTCCCATTACTTCAAGGGTTTGGGTGTGGTCTGGGCTTATACCACTCATTAATCTAAGTCCTCTTCCCACTGCCTGCTCAGGTAAAATCTGTGCTTGGGATGTAAATGGTCTTAAACCTAATACTATACTTACATTTTGCACATCCCAGCCTTCTCTTAACATCATATTGCTTACGATTATTTTGATTTTGTTATCAGGCTCATCTATTCTTCTCGCTAATTCTCTTAATTTTGGAAGGTCTTTTTCAGAGATTTTTATCTCGGTTCATTTACCTGCCAGGCAATGTCTCTTACAACAGGTCTTTTTTCTTTCGGTCCAATTCCATCCATCCAGTGATAACCTGATGCAAAATTTCCACCAGGATATCTCATAACTGTCATTTTTAATCTTTTTAAATTTTCAATTACATCTTTTCTAAAACCATTTTCGTCAGATAAAGGACTTTTGGGTTCATAAACACCTCCATAAACCGCTCTTCCAATATGCTCAAGAAAACCACCAAATATTCTTCTGTCAACCCTATCAATTTTAAATTTTGAATGAAGATAGATAATATTTTTTCCCATATTCTTTCCTTCTTTTTAAGAAGTTATTGTATCACAAAAATTTAGAAAAAAAGAAAATACTTTTAAAAAAATTTTTGCTAATTTGGTTAATGGTTAGATAAGATTTTTTTAATTTGACAAAAAATTTAACAAATTACTTGACAAATTGTAAAACATTATGTAAAATTTTTTGCATGGGAATAAATGACCTTTTTTTAAGTTTTGAAAAGAGAAGAGATATAGAAAAAGAAAAGAAATATAAAATTGCTCAAAAGGCAATTGAATTTATTAATATTGGAGAAGAAATATTTTTAGGTGCTGGTACAACTGTTTCTTATGTTGGAGAACTGCTTGCAAAATCATCATCTCATTTTATGTTAAAAGTATGGACAAATAATATTTTTATTTTAAATCTTTACCTGAAAGAATATGATAAATTCTTTTCAGAAAATTTTGTTGGTATTGTCAGTGGCGAAATATCAAGGAAAAATTTAAGCATAGTTAATATATACTTACCATTTTCTAAAGTTGATAAACTTATTATTGGAACTCCCGGCTTCTCTGTAAAAGGTTTAACATCTGACGATGCCTATACAGTTCAGCAGGTGGAACATCTTATGAAAAAAGCACAGAAAATTATAATAGTTGCGGATGATACAAAAATAGGAAGGGATTGTATCTATCAAACAAGGAGTATGAGAATGATAAAAATGGATTTAAAAAATAAGAAAGAATATGTACTAATAACCACAGGTTCATCAGAAAAAAATTTTATATCAACCATAAAAAAATTTAAAGAGATTGGAATAAAAGTTGTTTTAGTTTAGAAAGGAGGTAGAAAAATGATAATCTGTGATTTATGCGGTAAAGAAAAGAGAGAAGAAGAAATTTATGCTTTTTATCCCGAAGATTCAAGTTATATCTGTAAAGAATGTTTTGAAAAGATTAAAAATAAGGAGAAAGAACAGTAATGTGTGGTATTTTTGGTTTTAAAGGCAAAGGAGATGTAAAGGAAATAATAAAAACCGGGTTAAAAATACTTGAATACAGGGGTTATGATTCCTGTGGTTTTTTTTTCAATAGTAAAGAATTTGCTTTTTATAATAAAAAAGTCGGGAAAGATAAAATAGAAGAACTTGTTGAATCACTGCCTTTTAAAATAGATAAAGAAGTTATTATAATTTCGCATACAAGATGGGCAACACATGGTTTAATATCTGAAAAAAATGCTCATCCTCATTTTGACTGTAAAAATGAAATAGCAGTTGTTCATAATGGGATTATAGAAAATTATCAATTTTTGAAAAAACAACTTGAAAAAAATGGGCATAAATTTATTTCCCAGACAGACACAGAAATTGTACCCCATTTAATAGAAGAAAATTTAAAAAAAGATAAAAATATAATTTCTGCTGTTATTTCTTCTGTTAAAAAGATGGAAGGTTCTTTTGCTTTATTGATAACAAAAAAGGGAGAAGATTTTATTATAGGTGTAAAAAAAAATTCTCCACTTGTTATTGGTTTT
This sequence comes from bacterium, assembly GCA_035371905.1. Taxonomy (NCBI): domain Bacteria; species bacterium. The sequence continues at coordinate 19,411 of DAORXQ010000013.1, forward strand.
GATGGAGAAAATTTTTATTTTGCTTCTGACCCAATTCCAATCTCCCAATATACAAAAAAAATGATTTTTCTTGAAGAAAATGAAATTTTCTATCTTGATTCAGAGATTAAATTTTATAACTTTAAAAGGGATATAGAGATTGAAAAAAGGTTTGAGGAGATTGAGTTAAAAGAAATAAGAATATCAAAAGAAAACTTTGATTCTTATATGCTTAAGGAAATATATGAGCAACCTGAATCTATTGAGAGAACATTGAAATATTTTTTGAATGAAACTTTTGAAAAGTTAACAAAACAGTTTAATCCAGAAAGAATTATTATAACAGGTTGTGGAACAAGTTGGCATGCAGGTCTTATTGGAGAATATTTTATTGAAGATTTACTTGAAATTCCTGTTGAAGTTGAATATGCATCAGAATTAAGATACAGAAATCCAGTCGTTGATGGAAAAACTCTTCTTCTTACCATCTCTCAATCAGGAGAAACAGCGGATACTATTGGAGCGATAAAAAGATTAAAGAGTAAATGTAAAATTTTTTCTATATGTAATGTGGAAAAAAGTACTGTTTCAAGAGAAAGTGATTTTGTTTTAATGACAAAAGCAGGTCCTGAAATTGGAGTTGCTTCTACAAAAGCATTTACATCACAGATTCTTGTTTTATATCTTTTTGTTCTTACCTTTCTTTTTAAAAATAGAAAAATAGGAAAAGAAAAATTTTTTAGTAAATGTAATGAGATATTAAAATTGAAGGAAAGAATGGTTTTTTTTCTTAAAAATAACAATGTTGAGAATATCGCAGAGAAATTAATTTTTAAAACAAATGCTTTATATCTTGGAAGGAGAGTTAATTTCCCTGTTGCACTTGAAGGAGCACTGAAGTTGAAAGAAGTAAGTTATATTCATGCAGAAGGTTATCCAGCAGCAGAAATGAAACATGGACCAATAGCACTCATAGATGAAAATATGCCGGTAATATTTATATGTGTAAAGGATAAACTTTTGAAAAAAGTAATTTCAAATATGGAAGAGGTGAAAACAAGGAAGGGTTATGTTATTTCTGTTTGTGATTTTATTTCAGATGATATAAAAAAATTATCAGATGAGATTATACTTATTCCACATATAAAAAATGAGTATTTAAAAGTATTTTTAACAATTCTACCCTTACAGTTGCTTTCTTATTATGTTGCCAGAAAAAAAGGTCTTGATGTTGATAAACCGAGGAATCTTGCTAAATCTGTGACTGTTGAATGAATCTTTAACTTTTTGCAATTGTGGTAATTATAACTCTTTTTGCTCCATTTTTAAGTAAAAGTTTTCTGCACTCTTCTGTTGTTGCACCTGTAGTATAAACATCATCTATAAGAAGAACTATTTTATCCTTTATAATATCCTTATTCTTTATTCCGAAAGTATCCTTTACATTTTCTTTTCTTTCCTTTTCACTTAATTCTGTTTGGGAGACTGTGTTTTTTAGTTTTACCATAACATTCTGGTACATCCTTTTTTTAGTTTTTTTTGAAAGATAGGTTCCTATTAAAGCACTCTGATTAAACCCTCTTATAAATTCTTTTTTCCAGTGAAGGGGAACAGGTATAATTATGTCAAATTCAATATTTTCCTTTTTTACTCTATCTTCAATGAGTGAGGCAAAATTTACTGCATAATATTTCCTTCCTTCATATTTATATCTGGTAATTGCTTCTTTTAAAGGTCCTTCATATTTTCCTATATGTATTCTGTCTTTAAATGTTTCATTAATAAAAATAATTTTAGAAAAACAGTCATTGCAAAAACCATAAAAATTTTCTTTATCTTTTTCACAACCCATACAGTTTTTCTTCAATAAATTCCTGCCAATTAGACATATAAAGTTATTTATTTTACAATAGATTTTATGAAATTTAAGACAAAATATATTTTTAAGGGTTTTTGGATTAATTTTTTCTTCTCCTTTTTTATATTACTTTTTATTTTTATGCTTAAAAGTTTTTTTCAGATTTTTGATTTAATTGTTAAAGGTAGTTTCTCATTTTTACCACTTATTAAATTTTTTGGTTTTACAGTTTTGGCATCACTTGAATATATAATACCTCTAACAGTGCTTGTTGCTTCAATGTCTTTTTTTTCAACTCTTTATACTGATAGAGAACTACAAATTTTCGCATTTTCAGGTATTTCAAATTTATTTCTGATTAAACCTCTAATTATTTTTTCTATTATTTTTACACTTTTTCTTTTTTATTTCAATCTTTTTATTTTACCCGATATAAGATTTGCAAATATAAATGTTATACATCAATTGAAAATAAGAAATCCTCTTTCAATAATAATTGAAAAGGAGGTAATAAAAGATATTCCAGGAACAACAATATATATTGAAAAGGTTTTTAGAAATTTCAATTTAAAAAATATTTCAATTACAAAAAGAGAGAATAATTCAACATTCTTTTTAAAGGCAGAGAAAGGTAGGGTTGTTTATAATCCGAATGAGAATAAACTTGTATTCATCCTTGAAAATGGGAATTTTCTAAATTATACTGAAGGTTCTATAAATTCAGTTGATTTTAAAAATTATGAGTTTTATCTTGAGTTAACAGAAGATTTTAAGAGGACAGAAGTTAAACGACAAATTCCTGAACTAAATTTTATAGAACTTAAAAAGATTAAAAGTGTTGAAGCAATGACTGAACTTCATGAAAGGTGTGTATATGCTCTTACGCCTTTAATTTTACTTTTACTCGGTTCTGGTATAGGAATGAATTTAAGACAGAAGAACAGGATTTTGTATATAGGGATTGGAGGATTTATAAGTATAATATTTTTTGAACTTTTAATGGTAGGTGAAATACTTGTAAGAAAATTTGAAGTGCCATATTTTACTTATTTACCACTTTTTATCTTTGCTTTATTAACAAAAAAATTCTGGAAATGAGAAAAAAGTTTTTGTATATATTTTTAAATTTTCTGAAATTCTTTTTCATAATATCTCTTTTATTTGTCATACTTTTTCTTATAATTCAGATTCTTGATGATTTAACAGATTTCCTGGTTCACAGAAAAACATTTATTTTGAAGAATTATTTATATACCTGCCCTCTTTTATTTGTACAGATATCTCCAATTATAACAACCCTTTCAACAATGTTAATCCTTTCAGAGATGTTGAAAAATAATGAGATAAAAATTCTTTTTCTTTCAGGTATTAATCCCCGGAAAGTATTTTCAATATTTCTTTTCTGTGGTTTTTTTGCATCTGTTTTTACTTTTGTTCTTAAAAATTATGTTTCTCCACCACTTATGAGAAAACTGAGTAATCGTATTATACAGTCATCAATTGCTTTTTCTTCTCCAAAATACTTTTTTTATTCTGAAAAATTAGAAGATTCATATTTTATAAATGTTGAATTTTCTGAATATTTTGAAGATGGGAGATTTATCACTATAAAAGCAAAGAAAGCAAAAAATTTCTCTGACCTAAACTGGATTTTTGAAAATGGAAATCTATGGGAATTTGATTCAGAAAAAAATCTGATAAAAAAAGAAAAATTCAGTAAAAAGATTGTTTCAATTTTGTTAACATCTGAAATTCTTTCTATTTCCAGTATTGATATTGAAACACTTTCATTTTTTCAACTTTCCTCCATTCTAAATAAAATGAGAAAACTCGGTATAAATCCTGTTTCTTTAACTACATATACTTATGAAAAAGTTTCTTATCCTTTTCTGAATTTTTTTCTTATATTTATAATATTTTCCTTTTTGAAAAAAAGTCAGAAGATTTCAAATTTATATGTTTTTTCTTTTTCTTTTCTTTTTTCTTTTTTTTCCTATTTCCTCTATGTTTTCTTTTTTTCTTTATCCAAAAATGCCAAAATTCATCCTCTTTTGGGTAGTTTAGGAGTTCCTTTTGTAATTCTGGCATTTATTATTTTTCAGAATTATGGTTTGAATAAAATAAAAAAATCTTGTATTATATTTAGGAAATCTTAACATTGAAAGTGATGAAAAAAATGAAAAAAAATCTTATTTTAGAAATCGGAGTTGAAGATTTACCATCAAGTATAGATGAATATCTGGAAGAGGTTTTTGCACCTTTACTTAAAAAATCCCTTGAAAATGAAAGGATTGATTATAATGATTTAAAGATTTTTTATACACCGAGGAGAATTATTATTTTTTTAAAAGACCTTGAAGAAAAACAAAAAGATAAAACAGTTGAGATTTCAGGACCTCCACTGGAAATATGCAGGGATAAGGATGGTAATTGGAACGAAATTGCATACAAATTTGCAAAAGGAAACAATGTAAAATTGAGTGATTTGAAAATATTTGAAAAAAAAGGGAAAAAGGTTGTAGGTATTGTTAAATTAGAAAAAGGAGAAAGTATAACTAAAATTTTTAATAGAATAATAAATGATGTGCTTAAGCAACTTGAAATTCCAAGAGGGATGATATGGAATGAAAACAGGTTTAAATTTTTCAGACCAATAAGATATATAATTTCTCTTTATGGAGAAAAAATTGTTCCTGTTGAAATAGGGGGTATAAAAAGCAAAAGATTTACTTATGGCCACAGAACTCTTTCAGACAAAAAAATAGTTCCTTATGATACAAAAGATTTTTTTGATAAACTTTTAAAGAATTTTGTTATTTTTGACCAGGAATTACGAAAAAGAATGATACTGGAGGAGATTAAAAAATTGATAGGTGATAACTTTTTATTTGAATCTAAACTTGTTGATAAGATTACACCCATAGTTGAATATCCTGTTTGTGGAATTTGCAATTTACCCGAAAATTATAAGAAATTACCCAAAGAGGTTTTAACATCAATAATTTTAAATGTTAAAGGTATACCTCTTTTTGATAAGAGTGGTAATCTTTCTCCTGTTTTTGTAGTTGTTTGTGATGGGGTTTTTAATAATGAGATAAAAGGAAATTATGAGAAAGTTGTTGAAAGTAAAATAGAAGATGCCTGTTTCTTTATGGAGCAGGATATTAATAAAAAGCCATTTATTGAGTATCTGGAAGACCTTAAAAATATAGTTTATCATCCAAGATTTGGAACAATATACGACAGAGTTGAAAGAATAAGAAAAATATGTAATTTCATATCTGAAAGTTTAAATCTGGATATGAAAACAAGAGAAAGAATAGAAACAATTGTTTCTTTATTTAAAAATGACCTTGCAACATTAATGGTGAGCGAATTTCCATCTTTACAGGGAATTATTGGAAGAATATATGCAGAAAAAAATGGTTATGAATTTGTCATTTCAAAGTCAATAGAAGAACATTATTTACCAAAATTTCAGAATGATAAAAAACCAGAGTTTATTGAAGGAAGTATTGTCTCTATTGCTGATAGAATAGAAACTATCTGTAGTTTTATAAGTGAGGGTGCTGAAATTAAAGGAGATCAGGACCCGCTCGGAATTAAAAGATTAACAACAGGTATGATTGAAATTATATGGGAAAGAGAAATTGAAATTTCAATAGAAAAACTTATTGAAAAAACTCTTGAAATACTTGACATAAAAAGTGATGAAGTCAAAAATATAATTTTGGAATTTATTTTACAGAGAGCAGAGAATTTACTCATAGCGGAAGGAATAAAACCAGGATTAAGAAGAGCAGTTCTTTCTGTTGAGAGAGATAATTTATTTGAGATAAAAAGGAAAATAGAAGCGATTAAAAATACATTTATTGAAGGAAAAGGTGAAGAAGTTTTAATTCCTTTTATTAGAGTGGCAAATATGTTAAAACAGGCAGAGGAAAGAAATATTGGATATGGACAGTTTGATGAAAATCTTTTAATTGAAGAAGAAGAAAAACGTCTTTATAAATTTTATATTGAAAATTCTGAAAAGATGTATAAACTCTATAGAGAGAAAAAATATGAAGAATTTCTTGAAGAGATGACCAGATGGAAAGAACCCATAGATAAGTTTTTTGATAAAGTTTTTGTTATGGTTGAGAATGAAAAGACCAGAAATAATAGATTGTCTCTGCTTAAATTGATAGATGATGTGTTTAATAAATTCGCAAATTTTTCTTATATTCCTTTAAAAGAGGTGGAAAATGTTAAACAAATTTGACCCTGAAATTTATTATGCATTAAAAAAAGAAGAGGAGAGACAGAGAAATACAATAAATTTAATACCTTCTGAAAATATTGTAAGTAAAAATGTTTTAAAACTTGTTGGTTCAGTCTTTACAAATAAATATGCAGAAGGTTATCCGGGGAAAAGATATTATGGTGGTTGTGAATACGTGGATATGGTTGAAAAAATCGCTATTGAAAGAGCATGTAAACTTTTTAAATCAGACCATGCGAATGTTCAACCACATTCAGGAAGTCAGGCGAATATGGCTGTTTATTTTTCTGTTTTAAAGCCAGGAGATAAGATTCTTGCAATGCATATAAGTTCAGGAGGACATCTTACTCATGGAGTAAAAGTAAATTTTTCAGGAATGCTTTACAATACCTGCTTTTATTCAGTAGACAGAGAAACAGAACTTATTGATTATGAAAAAGTAAGGGAAATAGCAATAAAGGAAAAACCAAAAATTATTGTATGCGGTAGCAGTTCATATTCAAGAATAATTGATTTTGAAAAATTTTCTCAGATTGCAAAGGAAGTTAATGCCTATCTTCTTTCAGATATAGCACATATCGCAGGTCTTATAGTTGCAGATTTACATCCAAGTCCTGTTGGATTTTCTGAATTTGTTACTTCTACAACTCATAAAACATTGAGAGGACCAAGAGGAGGGCTTATTCTCTGTAACAAAGAGTTTAAAGAAAAAATAGATAGTATAATAATTCCTGGAATTCAAGGTGGTCCACTTGTTCATGTGATTGCTGGTAAAGCAATTGCTTTTAAAGAGGCAATGACAGAAAAGTTTAAAAAATATCAGGAACAGATTGTAAAAAACTGTAAAAAACTGTGTGAGGAATTGAAAAAAAGAGGGTACAGAATTGTAAGTGGTGGAACAGATACTCATTTATTTGTAATAGATTTAAGAGATAAAGGAATAATAGGTTTTGAAGCACAGATAACTCTTGAAAAAGTTGGAATAATAACAAATAAAAATTTAATCCCTTTTGACCCCCTTTCTCCATCTATAACAAGTGGTATAAGAATAGGCACTCCCTGTATAACAAGCAGAGGAATGAAAGAAAAAGAAATGGTTTTAATTGCAGAGTGGATTGATGAAGGATTAAAGAATAGAAATAACGAAAAAATTTTAAATGAAATAAGAAAAAAAGTAAGGAGGTTTGCAAGTGAATTCCCAATCTATCCAGAGTGAAAGACCTGACTGGGATACTTATTTTATGGAAATTGCACAACTTGTCTCTAAAAGGTCAACATGTATAAGGAGGAAAGTGGGAGCGGTTCTGGTAAAAGAAAAGAGGATTCTTGCGACAGGATATAATGGTGCACCAACAGGTCTTGCTCACTGTAAGGAAGTTGGTTGTGTAAGAGAGAAACTTAAAATACCATCTGGAGAAAGACATGAATTATGCAGGGGACTTCATGCAGAACAGAATGCCATTTTACAATCAGCATATCACGGTGTTTCAATAAAGGGAAGTAAACTTTATATAACATGTCATCCATGCAGTGTATGTGCTAAAATGATTATTAATGCTGGAATTGAAGAAGTGATAATAAAAGAAGGTTATCCTGATTCTATGGCTGAAAATATATTGAAGGAAGGAAAGATAAAAGTAAGGTATCTTAATTCAGAAAAACAGTAAAAAATCCTTGATAATCAGAAAATTGAATTGATAGTATTTATTTTACCTGATGCAAAACTATAATAAAGATTATCTCCAATTATTATATGGTCTAAAACATTTATACCGAGTATTTCACCTGCTTCTTTTAATCTTTTTGTAAATTCAATATCTTCTTTACTCGGGCTTGGGTCTCCTGATGGATGATTGTGAACACAAATTATTGATGGGATAAAATTTTCAATCACCTTATAAAAAATTTCTCTTATTATTGGATTTGCCTGATTTACCGTTCCTTCTTCTATTTCCCTTATTTCAACAGGTCTGTTTTTAGAATCAAGATGTATAACCTTGAAAACCTCTTTTTTTAAATCTCTCATTCTTGGCATTATATATCTTACTACTTCTTCAGGAGATGTTATCGGTTTTTCTTTTTTTATTAATTCTTTCTCTACCATTCTTCTACCTATTTCAATTGCTGCCTTTATCTGACATATCTTTGCCATACCAAGTCCTTTGATTTCTTTAAAATTGTTTAAACTTGTATGACTCATATTCCTGAAAGAACCAAATTTATCAATTATTTTTCTTGCAAGGTCAATGGCTGTTTCGCCTTTTGTTCCACTTCTCAATAAAATAGCAAGAAGTTCTGTATCTGTTAAATTATGTTCCCCATATTTTATCAGTTTTTCTCTTGGCTTTTCTTCTTCTTTCCAGTACTTCAATGACTTTTTCTTTTCCATTTTATGCAAGAAGAACTGATATTATACCAACAAGAAAAATACCATCATAAACACCTGCACCACCAATACTCATAACTCCAGGATAGGGTGGTAAATTTGCCAAATTTAGTAAATCAGCACCTATTAAAACACCGAGAACTCCAGAAATATAGGCAACAGGTATTTTATTTCCAGGAGAAAACAAAAATGCAAGTGAAACACTAACAAGTGGGGGAATTAAAGCAGGAATTGTAATACCAAGTCCTGGAATAACTCTTGATAATTTAAAACAGACAATTGTTGAGATAATAGTTGCAAATAAAGTAGGTAGAGGAGGTGCTTTAGGTAATAAATAGATGCAGAGTAAAATTGGAATTATTGCTCCTCCGACATTAATGGCTATAACCTGTTCTGTCTGTAATTGAGGAAGTCCGAAAGGTTGAAATAAAAAGAATAAATCTCTTGAAGGTGGAATAATTGTTGCTTCTTTGCTGTAAATAGGTATGTTTATCCCGCTTCCAATAAGAGAAAGAAGGAGAATAAAAAAAGCAAAAGCAGGAGATAGTCCAAGTTTACTCAAAGCAATCCTTATTATCTCAATTTGAATTAAAAAAAGAAAAACAGGTAACAGAAGAATAAAAAATATCAAAAGCAAAATTAAAGAAAAAGGCAGAAAGAACATTATTTACCCCCTTTATCTTTATAAACGCCAGGGACAAAATATTTACTCATAACTTCTTTTATCCATTTCATTGACTGGGAAGGTGACATTTTCCAGTTAACAGGACATGGTGAAAGGATTTCTACAAGAGAAAAACCTTTATTTTCAATCTGATATTGAAACGCTTTTTTTATTGCTAACTTTGTTTTTATTATACCAGGGATTGAATCAACTGCTGTTCTTTCAAGATAAGTAACTCCATCAATCTGAGAAAGTAATTCACAAACTTTAAGAGGATAACCATGATAATTTGGTTCTCTCCCAAAAATTGTAGTTGTTGTTTTCATTCCAGGTAAAGTTGTTGGAGCCATCTGTCCTTTTGTCATTCCATAAATAGCATTATTAACAAAAATAACTGTAAAATTTTCTCCTCTTGCTGCTGCATGTATTATTTCTGCTGTCCCTATTGCTGCAAGGTCTCCATCTCCCTGATATGTGAAGATAATTCTATCAGGTAATAATCTTTTTATTGCTGTTGCAACTGCTGGTGCTCTTCCATGTGCTGCTTCAGTTACATCAAAATTGAAAAAATTATATGCTAAAACTGCACATCCAACAGGAGCAACTCCAATCGTTTTTTCTCTAATATTTAATTCATCAATTATTTCTGCAATTAATCTATGTATTATTCCATGTCCACAACCAGGACAGTATGTTGTAATTTCTTCTTTTAAACTTTCTGGTTTTTTATATACTGCTTCCATAACTTATTCCTTCCCACCTTTAAGGTGGGCTGTGAAAAACCTTGATATTTCTTGTGGTGTGGGGACGCCTCCACCAGGTCTTCCATAAAAATAAACTGGTAAATTTTTTCTGTTTGCAATTTTAACATCATCTATCATCTGTCCGAGATTCATTTCAACAACAAAAATTCTTTTTACCTTTTCAATTGTTTTTTCAAGTTCTTTATAAGGAAATGGCCATAAAGTTACTGGTCTGAATAGTCCAATTCTTTTACCTTTATCCCTTAAAATTTTAATACTTTCATAACATATTCTTGCACATGTCCCAAAACTTACTACTAAACTATCTGAATTTTCACAGAAATATTTTTCATACTTTACTTCTTTCTCCTCAATTTTTTTATATTTTTTATAAAGTTTCCAGTTATGTTTTTCAAGTACACCAGGAGTTAAAAATAATGACTTTATTGAATTTGGCTTTCTTCCATAACAACCTGTTAAAGCCCATTTTTTTATAGGTAATCTGTTTTTCCTTTTTTTAAATTTTACCGATTCCATAATTTGAGCGAGTATCCCATCTGCAAGTATTAAGACAGGATTTCTATATTTATCAGCAATATCAAATGAAATATAGGTTAAATCATATAGTTCCTGAACTGTCCACGGAGCATATACAATTGTTCTGTAATCCCCATGTCCTCCACCTCTTGTTGCCTGAAAATAATCACTTTGAGAAGGCGTTACATCTCCAAGACCAGGACCACCCCTATTCATATTTATAATTACTGCAGGTAGTTCACAACCAGCAAGATATGATATTCCTTCCTGTTTCAAAGAAATACCCGGAGAAGAAGATGATGTTAATGCGCGAAAACCACATACACTTGCTCCAAAAACCATATTTATAGCAGAAAGTTCGCTCTCTGCCTGAATAAAAATACCTCCTTCCTCAGGTAATCTTTTACTCATATATTCAGGAAATCTGTTCTGAGGAGTTATGGGATACCCGGCATAAAATTTACATCCAGCATGAATTGCTGCTTCTGCTGCTGCTTCACAACCTGTAAGTAAATATTTATTCATTTTTTCTTTGTCCAGGAATTATCAGAAAGTTGAATCCATGTATTTTGTGGAGAATATTTCTGTGCTACTTCAGCAAAAATTTTTCTGAATTTTTTTTCTTCATCAGGTGCAGCATTGTTTATTCTTAAAAGTTCTTTTATCATAATTTCTCTCTGTTTATTTTCATCATCAACTATTTTTCTGACTTCTTTTGCATCTTCTGAATTTTTTGGTAATTCTCTTATAACAACTCTAAAATCATTTGTCTCTCCAATATATCCTGATTTCTTGAATTCATCAAGTTTTTCTCTCCATGTATTCATTTTTTCTTTTGCTTCACTTATTTTAGGAGAGTCAGTTTTTAAATCTTTTGTTACAACTACCTCTTCAGCATAAAGATTCCTTGTAAATAAATTGTCAAGAAAACTTTCTGGTTTGGTTTTTGAAGAGGATGGTGGTGCAAGTAAATCTTCTGCTGCTTTTTTAACCTTTTCTTCCGGAAATGTAACATAAACATTAACCACTGCACAACTGATTAATCCAAGAACTAAAAAAATCAATAAAAAATTTTTCCTCATTTCAAACCTCCTTTATTTTATTTCAATTACCTTTCCTTTTTCCAGAGATTTATTTGCAGCAAGTGTTATTTCAACTGTTTTAAATCCATCTTCGTAATCAGACATAATTAAAGAAGGGTTTTTTGTTTTAACCGCATCTATAAAATTTCTATCTTCAATTTCAAAAATATTTGGTTCTCCTCTCACTTCAATTATATCCTGGTCCTTTCTGAATAATCTGAGGGTATGTTCCCAGCCAGTAAATTTTGCAGTAAAATCAACAGCATAAACATCAAGAGAAACACCTCCGCCACCTGCATTTGCTGAACAACTTGCCCAGAGATTCGCTATAGTTCCATTTTTAAA
>DAORXQ010000014.1 GCA_035371905.1 bacterium
GTAAGATTGTTTTCTCAAGTTCTTTTTTAGTTTTGAAACTTATCTTTTGGTTAGCTATTTTATCCTCTTTTTATCAAGCCCACCATCTTCGCCTAACGTTCCCAGCATAAAAGAAGTTTTTGTGAAACAAAAATTTGAGTGCGTGCTGTAAGACATGGATCTTTTATGCTATGTTATATGAAGTGGTTTGTAATTCAATCTTTTTATATCTATTTTTTAACTTTTTGGCTTTCTCATCAAATAACTCCTTAATATTATCATCCATTGTCAGATAGATAACCTGCCACCCAGCCTTTGCAAGGTCAACAAGGGATTCAACTAAGATAGGCCTTCTCTCATAGTCTGAATGCTGAAAAGCATCATCAAGAATGAGAAATGCATGGTCTTCTCCCATAACTATCTTTGCAAAACCCATCCTCAAAGCAAGGATAACCTGTTCCTTTGCACCAGTGCTCAGATCTTTTAGTGGAAAAGTTTCGTAATCACTGCTAACCAGGAGATTGCCGTCATCATCAAACGATAGCTTGTTATACCGTTTCGTGAGGGTTAAAAGAAGTTTTTTTACTTCTTCTGAATTCATTACTTCAACAATTTTTTCATTTTCTTCTCTGAGAAGCTCTTCAATGGTCTCACTAACCAGCTTGCCTGCTATTATATTTGACTCAACTTCATTCAATTCTCTGACAATTTCTTCTTTTTTCAAATATAGTTTTTCTATCAATAAATTCCAATCTGAACTGATATCTGAATCTGTAAAAGAACAAATTTCGGATTTCAAGTTTAAAAGTTTTTCTCCCTCATTTTCACGGGTTTTCTTAAGTTCATTAATTCTATTCTCAATTTCTTTTATCTTCCCAGGAGAAAATTCAACCCCGGGGTTCTGTCTTTCATATTCTCCTTCCGAAACTCCAAGTCCTCTGAGTTCACCTTCCTTTTCTTTCATATTTTTAAGGGTATCATTTCTTTTTTTCTCAATCTCCTGTATTTTTCTTTTCCACTCATGTTGATTCACTTCCTCACCGATAATCTCAGAGAACGCTTGTTTAATCTCTTTTTCCAAATCTTTCAGTTCATCATTAAATTTTTGGAATTCATTGGATTTTTCTTCCTCTTGCCGTTTTAGTTCCCTCAGTCTCTCGACTTCTTTACTTATTCTCTCAAATTCAGATTTTTCAAATTTAATTCCTGGATTTTCTTTCACAAAATCCGTTTCATCTACATCTAACTTGTTGAATTCTTTTTTTAAGTCTTCAATATTCTTTGATATATCATCCTTTTTATTTTTTAGTTCAGAAAGCATATCAAGCCAGTTTTGTTCGTTAATATCAGTGCCTAATAATTTTTTGAACTTATCCTGTATTGAAACTTTGAGGTTTTGAATATTTTCCTGAATCCGTGATATTTCGTCTTTAAGATATACTATTTTGTTATAATCAGTAGTTTGTTCATTCAAAATAGACACTATATCCGCGACATTGTTGAGTTCAAACCCGAAATACTTTTTAAATTCATCACTTATGCTTTTAACTTCTTCCTTCTGTTTTATTCCTGCAAGATATTTTTTAATCCCAATCTTATACCAGAGTATAGAAATACTTGTCAGTAACATAAATATAGTGCCAGGTATTCTCTGCCCCAATAAAAACAGAACAGTAGCTATCATAAGGGACAATAGAGAAAGGTAAGGGAGTGCCTCAATAAATTTTGTGAATCTGACAGGTGTTGATAGATATTTTAAATAATATTCCTTTGCTTCCTTAAGCCACTCATAATGCTTTGTCTTTTCCTGTAATTCGCTCAACCCGGATATCTTCCGTTGTAGCTCATTATTTTTCTCGTTGTATCGTGAGATATCCCCCTCAAGACCAGATAATTCATCTTCAGGAATCTTTTCAAGTTCTCTTTCTTTTTGTTTGATCTCATTCGCAAGAGAATATGCTAGGTATCTCTTTGCCTTCAGAATTTTTTCCAGTTTTCTTTCTAAACTTTGCAAATTCTCGGTTTCTTTCTTTATCTTATCGAGTTCGTTACTCATGGATTTGCGGCGCTCCTCTCTCTTATTGAATTCTTCAATGAAGTTTTTTAATTCTGAAATCTTTTCATCATGAGGCAGTTTTTCTATTTTCTCCTTCAGTTTATTGATTTCTTCGGACAGCAGATATGCCTTGTATCTTTTTGCTTTTAACAAATTTTCTTTCTTTTCTTCTAATTCTTTTATCTCTATTTCTATCTTTTTTATTTCTCCAGCCTCGTATTGTTTGGTTACATCCTCAATAATCCTATTTACTTTTTCGAGCCTTTCTTTAATTTCATAGTATCTCTTTCCTTCACCCATCTTATTAATTGATATTCTTTCCTCTATTTCTGCGTTTTGAATAGTGGCGGAGATATTACTTTTTATTGAATTCAAGATTCTTTTCCCAGAGAGAATATCATTTATGAGATTTTTGTCGACACCTGATTCATTTTTAACTATTTCAAATTCACCACCTTTAACGACAAGTAGCCTACAGAGAGACGGTGGTAATCCCCTGGGGTCTTTTTCAAAATAATCTTCTAATTTCTGTTCTTTCTTCGATCGTGATGATAGTGAAAATTCAACCTCTCTGCCGCCAAGTCCTTCGAGGATTACCTTTCCCCTACTACTTTCAATATTTCTAAGGTAACCCCAGTTGGAAGTATTTGTGAAAAGACACTTTATCAAAAATTCAACAAGAAATGATTTCCCTTGTTCGTTTTTGCCATAAATAACATTCAGGCTGGCTAAATCTTCATCAAATTCTTTTATTGGCCCACAATTTTTCACTGAAATCTTTTTTATTCTCATTTGTTCTCACTTCTAAATATAAGTTCCATGACTTTTTTCATAATATCGTCCGTAGAAGAAACACATTCTCTTTTATCAATACTTTTTACAATATTTTCTATTTTAATTTTTACTTTGTTAAGTAATAATATCCTTTCCCTATCCGTTTCTTTAAGGATTTTAAGTTCAGAAGTATCGGGTCCCGAACTATCATAGAATTCAATTCCTTTATCACGAACAATTTGCACAAGATTCTGAGTGATAACATTTTTGTCTTTGGTGTAGCCTTTCAAGAACAGCCTTAGCTTCACCTTTTTTAGTTCATCTTCGCTTAACTGCCATTTTTGTATAATTTCGTAAAATCTATCTTTCAAATAACTGATTTCATCATCCATAGGATACATTAGTATTGTTTCATTAAAATAGATAACGTCCGTCTCAACTGTCTCATATTCAAGAACCAGCGATTGTGTATCATATATCAAGAATCTTCTTTTACCTGTTTCATTAATATCCAGTCCACATGGAGAACCTGGATAAACGACTTTACCGAATTCTGAATGTTTGTGGATGTGTCCAAGTATTACCTTTGCAGGATTATAATTGTTTACCGTCATAGCCGTAAGAGGCATATAAAAGCCAGGTTCATAGGGATTTAGTTCCTTATTTATTGTGATATAATCTCCATGCCCTATTAATATCCATCTTTCTGGGAAAGTGTTACGATGAGAAAACTCAACAATTACTTCATCCATAGACTTTTCAGGATTATATGGAAGAAAAAGAATTGGAAGTCCATCTATTTCTTTTATCTGTGGTTCAGTAATTACTTTGATATTTGTCGCAGCAAAAAACCTGTTTTCAATCTTGTAGTCATGGTTACCAGGTATAATACTAACACTAACATTAGGATATTTCTTACATAGTTCATCAAAGTCTGAATAGTTGTTATAATCCTTATCAAATAAATCACCAGCGATAATTAATTCAGAAATACCTTTATGTGTTATCTTCGAAAAGATATTTTCAAGAGCATTATATCTTTCTGGTGACTCTGAACAGTTCTTCAGGTGTACATCAGAAGTTATTGCTATTTTCATTTTGCCTCACATTATTTTAGTCATTTCATATAACGGCCGCGGACATACGAAGTGCGAGGCAAAGCCGAGCATTTGGGTGAGGGCGTAAGCCCGAACCGTATGTCCGCTGTTATATGACCGAGCCAAAGGCGAGGCAAGGAAACCGAAGGTTTCCGTAGAGTGCCCAAGCCCGCTTCGTTTATTTTCTATTTTTTTTCTTTCTCTCATGTGCATCAACTACCGCCTGCATAAACTCAACTGTTTCATCAACTGAGTGATCCGCCATTGCGACATTACACCAGCGGTGACCGTATCTTACCAATCTAGGTGTATGTAATATTTTGCTTTCTTTCAGTGGGAATGTATGAAACAATTGCAAACTTTCTGCTTCGCCTTCTTCCCTTTTTGACTTTCTCCATGGTGGTTGGAAAACTTCTTCCCTCTCCGGTAAAGATAAATTCGCAGGAGGTTTATTTAATGGTGCACGACATAAAGGACATAAAATTATCTCTTGTATCTCATTTTGGTTTGGATATTCTCGAGTAGGATTGTAATTGGAATTTAGAAAGATTTCTTTGACCAAGTTATAGGCATTTACCGGATTTACACCATAAAAATTGCTGACAACAGCAATACCGAGTATAGCAAAAGTTTCTACCGAATATTCTAATGTTGAATATTCCATTGCAGGTATTACACAAGAATTATTAGTCCAGTCATCATCAGTCCATTGAAGTAGATCATCTTTAATAGCATACCACTTATCATATGGAACACAATACACCTCTTCTAACTTGTGAACATCTTTTGGATACCAAAGCTCGCCATTTATGACAAATACTAATGATTTGTTATCAATACTAACATACTCAACTTCCTTTGCATACTCAGGGATTTCATTTGCTACAATAAGAGGGTGCCATCTCAAATTTCTGTTTGAGTAAGGGGCTTTATCTGTTCGACCTCTTGTACAAAGAGCATCCCGCTGGAGTTTGGCACCTGCCATACCTAAACCTGCATCCCTGCTTAAATGAATTCTTCCATAATTTTTTACAAAGTCCTTCCTACTTTCTGTGTTTGTTATTAAATCAGCTAGACCATCACTGATCTTTCTACATATTTCTAAGGCGGCCTTATCTTTTTCCGTCAATTCCGTAGCTGAAATAGTCCGACCTTTAGCCATTCTTATTCCCTCCCTCCTGTTTTTATCAGTTTTTCCATTTTTATCCGTGCTTCTACTTTCATTTTAATAATTTCTGATACTTCGCTTATTATTTCTTCCACAGTACTTTTATCTGTAGGAATTGGGATTACAACTTCATACAACCTTTCTCCAATAGTAGAGATCGTAGCTTGAACAAAAGTTTTTTCTTCTATTTGTTTTTGCACAATATCAGTATTCAATAGATAGAGTAGCAAGTAAGGATGCAGTTTGTCAGGTTTTAAACATCTAATTCTTCTTATATGACTTTGAATTACCAATTTTTTATCAAGCGAAGTAACTATTGCCGTCCTTCCTATTAGAAATGTACCATCAGTAACCAATAAAATATCATTTTCTCTTATATCCTGTCTTTTTTTATATTTTTCGTAAACTTCTTCTGGAACACATTTTATAGGGTCTATTTTTATTTCCCAATTAACAATATCAGACGTTCTTACAAAGGGGATGTTGCCATTTCCATAATATTTTGAACCTACCTCATGACCTCTTTTTACAGAAATCCATTTTTGTTCTACCAATTCTTTAATTGTTGTAAGTTTATATTTTCCTGTTCTCTCCATTTTGTTAAGAATTTGCGTAGTTTCAGGATTATAATAATTTGGAATGAAAATAAAATTTCTTACATCGGATAATTTTAGAGTAAATCCAAGATGACTCAGATGGAGGACGTTTTTTATAAATTCCTTATACATAGATGAAACTAATGGTAGGTCGTCGTCTATTATTTTATTTCCTTCATTATCAAGAACATAATTGCCCTTCATATCCATTTTAAATACTACTTTACCATTTTTATCATGCCCGACTTTGTTTGCAATAGCCATGAAGATATCATAGTCTTTCTTAATATTTTGTGTCTTTTCTAAAAACAGGACACTCGTTTTCGTATGAGTACTTGGAAGAAAGGTTTCAGGGGGTAAGCTAACTATTGCTAATATCTTAGCATTCTTTAAGATAAATTCCCAGACATACCTATAACTAGGATTTCCAAAAACCCCATCAGGAAGAACAATTGCCATTCTACCATTTGGTTTAAGAAGTTGGAGACACCTTTCTATAAACAGGATCTGTGGGACTTGGTTAGAAACAAAATTGCTGATTTTCCAATTGTTAGATTTATCTTTTATCCATTTATGCCCTAATTTATAGTTCTTTAAGATATTTTTATCTTCAATAAATATTTTTGCTCCAAATGGTGGATTCGTAAGCACAATATCAAAACTTTCATCTTTAATTTTTTCCTTCATATTTTCTGGCCAAGATTCTGGATAAAGTGAATCAGCACAAAATATATTTGCATGACCATTTCCAACAATACTCATGTATGCTTTACATATCTTAACTAAATCTATCTCTTTGTCTATCCCGTACACATTACAAACATGTCCCCTTTCCTTTAGATGTGATAAAACTTCAACTAAAAAACCACCAGAACCACATGCAGGATCTATGACTTTTTCATCTGGTTTAGGATTCAATATATCAACGCACATTTTGACCACGTTTCTCGGAGTAAAAAACTGCCCCTTTTCTCCTCGCAATCCAGGACCCCAAAAAGCTTGGAATGCTTCACTTATTACATCTCTTTCACTTTCGACAAGAACATATCCTTGAAGTTTTTGTGCTACATATTTAATCGATTTATCATCAAGAAGTATCTTTTCTTCTCTATCAAAGACATCAGGATAGCTATCCTTTACTTTTTCAAATAATTTTTTGATCCTATTACTAACTTCTTTTTCGTTTTCATCTGCTCTTATTATGAATTCTTTGTCATTTTTGTTATGTGTTTCGTCATATATCTTACAAAAAAGAATTCTAATCATTTCTGCGCCAAGCCTTTCTGCTCTTGGAATGTTGCTGTTACTATAAAGATAATAATAAATTTGCTTGAACACCTCAGGGAGACCCAAAGGTAATAATGTTGGAGTAAACAAGTCCAAAGGTTTTACTACTAAATAACTTTTTCTAGCCATTTTTATACCTCTTGCTTTCTTATAGCAGGCTTGGGCATTTCATATAACTCGTTCATAGACGACAGGGTCGCTTTTAATTCCAATTTGGCGGTATAGGCGACTGTGTCATCTATCCATCCCTTTAGGTTACTCATTCTGCAACTCCTTGCAAGATTTGGTCTGAAAGTATGAATGGCTACATCTTTTTTAATCCCAGCCCGTTTATAAACTATTTCAAATATCCTTCGAGCAGTTCTTATTGGATGCCATTTCAGTCCGCTGATGGTCTTAATTTTCTCAACAAATACAGGATTATAGGGAAAGGTAACTTTTATCATACCTTCATCTGCTTTAAGAATTTTTATCATCTGATTCATATCTGATTCATATTTTAATTATACTTAATTTTTCTCTGCTCTGTCAATAATTTGTACAAGTTGAGTATATAGGTAACACTTTATATCCTTTCATTTGAGACAAAAAATCCATTGGAATTGAATAGCCCAGTGTGTGGTGTGGACGGTTAAAATTATACTCTATCAACCAGTCAGTTAAAAATCTATTAAAATTATCTACATCCTCAATATAATTACCCATCTGTAAAAACTCCTCTTCCAGTGTCCTGTTATATCTCTCTATTTCAGGATTATCTTCAGGCGTCCTCACCCTTGAGAAGTAATGTTCTAGATTAAGATTTTTACATGCCTGATGAAAATACCTTGAAAATTCACTCCCATTATCCATCTGTAGATATTTAAAGTTTATACTGCTTCCCATTAAGGAAAGGGTAGAAATAAGGTAGAATAAAGGCATCCGAAAGGGGCGAAAACGAAACAAACTTAAGCACACATCTCCCAAGAAACTCTGCCACCCCTTTTTATATCCCTTCTATTTTATCTAAATCAGTCAACTTTTCCAGATATAAGGAGGTGTTACCTATTTTTCTCAACTTCTGTAGTTTTGTAAAAAGATGCTTAAAACCATTGATACGTAAAGAATTTAAAAACTTTAGAAAATTTGACAAATTTAAAAGTGATATTTACATTTCTTTTTAATATCCTAATGACGGAGGACAATGCTCGGAAGACATACAAAAAATTCTTTTTTTTATCCACTTTTTCAGTTTTCAATTCCTTTTCTATTGCTTTACTTGTCCAATATCCTTCAGATACTTCAATAACTGCTTTTTTACAATTCTTTTAACTTTATCCAGCCAACCATAAGTAATCTTTCCTATCTATCAACTTTCTTCACTTTTGAACTCATTTTGATTGTGGTATCTGCAATGTTGTTAAGATATTATTTGTTTCTTCTTCTAAACTTATTCAGATAAACAATTATAGCAAATATAAGAATTGTATAACCTATACCATGGAAAACTGCAAACCAATACCCGAAAGTTTCTGGTGGAGGTGATAATGTAATAGATAAAACAAGCATCAAGGCCCAACAAAAAATTAGCCATGGCTCGGTCCATGTAGGCGGGTCCTTCCAATATTCTTTTACTGGGTAAGGAGTTCCACAATGAGGACAAATTTCTGCATTACAAGCAACTCTTTTTTACATACTTTACATGGTGCTAAATAAATTTCTGATTTATCTTTTTCTGAAAATTTCTTTAAATCCTTAGAGTAATTTTAGTGGATATATTTTTCTAATCCCATTTTTCTTAAATCTGCTCCACAATTTGGACAATTCCCATTTTCGATATCTTCCACTTTAAGGTCTTGGCCACATTTTAAACAGAATAATTTTCTAAATTCCAATTGTTTTTAATACTCTATTTTTCCCTTAACAATCTAAATTTCTGTAATTTTTAGATGCAATCCAAAGGGCCCTATCAAGGGTTCGCAAATAAACGTCTAATTCTTTTGCCAATTTTCGACATACTTTTAAATATTTTATGTAATGGTCTGGTGTAAAACTTTTAGGACAGGGTTCATCTATATAACAAAGAAGGTAAAGCATATTCCAGGCCCTCCAATCTATTGGAGTAAATTTACAAGGGTCATATGCCATTAAAATCGCGCTTGCTACTGCAACACCTACTCCGTTTAATTTTTTCAATTTTTCTATCGCACTTCTAACTTTATCATCATTGTATTCATTGTTTTTTAATTCTTCAAAACAGCTTTTGGTAATCTTTTGAATGTCTCTTTCGGAGTTTTTTGCAGAGCTTCTATCTCTCGGGTTTTTCCACTTGACTATTTTTTGGAATTGGGGAAGAGAAAGAGATTTTGAACCCTTTAACTTCAATATTTCTTCTTCTCTTCTTAAATTCTCTTTATCTTTGCTTTTTAAATATTCTATATATTTGTTTTCTAAATATTCTATTTTCTTTAAAAAATTTTTCATTTTTTCCTCCATAATTTTCCCCCTATTTTAAAAATCTTTCTTTTTCAAAGTCCACTCTTCTATCGCAATCCCCTTTAAAGCAGCTCAGGAAATTAAATCTTAAAATTAAAAGTTAAAAAATCAAGTTTTTTATTTGTGTCTCTCAAAATAGAAAAAATATATAGTCCTCCGGGTGGGGGTATACTACTTATATATTGGGTGTCAAGGGTTTTATCAATCATTACTTCGAGAGGGGAAGAAGAAATTCCAACTCTTTTGGAAATATACAATTTTTCTATTCCTATAACATTTCCATCTTTATCTTTTTTTAGAATAATTCCATCTCCTATTTCTCCACATATAAACTTATCTATAGGATTACCAAACCAAATATCTAATGTATTGCTCTCTCTGTTATACCTTATAATCACTTTTTCCGTATTTTCTCACCTTCCTCTATTTTTTCTGTTGGATAACAGGTAATTATAAATCCTTCTTTCTCATAACATTTTACAACCACACAATATAATTTATCAAATTTTTTATAAAAAAGTAAAACATTTTCATCAATTTTGCTCTTTCTAATTTCTTCTGGGTCTTTTAATGTCTCTTTTACTATTTCTTCTTTCCCTATCATTATAGGATGTTTTATTTTAACAATATATTCTCAGTACTCCTCTGAAATTCTGATTTTAATATTTAAGGGGTCTACTTCAAATAAAATTTTTTTCATTTTAAATTGTATGTTTAAATTATATACTTGGTTTTATTTTTTGTCTTGATTATACCTTAAAAATAACTTTTATCAAAAAAACTTAAAAATCCCATTAAATCATTTGTATATCAATTATTTCAATTAACTGGGTTAAATTTATACAATATATTGTATTTTTAAAGATTAAAAAATACAGCATAATGTTGTGCAAGATTTGTGCAAGATTTATGCAAAAATATGAGAAAATATGGGAAAATGTGGGAAATTGAAAAATTGATGTAAGTTATTTATATTTAATAAGATAAGCAATTTACAAGGATTTTTAAAATTGGTTAGGAACGGATTAGCAATCCGCCGCATTAGACCACTATGCTACCCCTCCAGTTATTATTATTTTACTTTTTTCTTTATAATAATTCAATATTCTAAATGCTTCATCATAAAAATCTAATTTAAAAATTTTTCACCCCGAGAAAAATTAAGAAAAAAAGAGATGAGAAAGAAATTAGATAATGAAAATATTACCTATTATTTTTACCCTTTGGGTCTTTCTTTTATTTAATAAAAATTCTTTCTTCTTTATTTCAGTTCGCCACTTATTTTTAAATCATATCTTAAAATTTTATTTTACTTCAATTCAAATTTTTTTAAAATTTATCAGGTAGAGAAGAAAAAATAAAAGTGTTAGTTATAAGTATTTAAAACTAAATTATATAAAAGATACTTTTCTTTTTTAAATTTAAATATTTCACTTTTAAAAATTTGACACCTTCAAGAAATAAAAATAAAATATTCAGAAGAGTATATAAAAAATAAAAGAAAGAATTCTCCCTATCCCATCTTAAAGGTGTCCAATGGAACAAAAGAAGTATCTTTATTTGTTTTTTATTCTATCTATTATTTTTTTCTGTCTTTCTGCCTGTCTTGCAAAACCGTATTTATCAAACATCTCAAATAATTTTGTCCTTATGAAAATATCTTCTGTAATGTCATAAACAAAAATACTATACCCAATTTTTATTCTTGGTTTTATTTCCTTTAGCCAGTTAAAAATATTATGGTCATTATAAACCAGTCCTTGCAGATAATTCACACTTATAACAAGATATTCTTTTTGAGGAAATTCTGAATTTAAACGATAATATTGCTGTGGAAGATTTAAAAAAAGAGGATAAAAAAATGGCTCATAAACAATTCCATATGTTTCAGGAAGAATTGAACCAAAATAATTAAGCATTATTTCTGGTTTTCCTTCTTTCTGTAAATATTCTTTTAATCCCTTCAAATCCTGTCCCCAATCTATATTTGAATCAATTAAATGTTTCCATCCATTTTCAGGTCCTCCAGCAATTTCATTAAAATATGCAAGATAATGGGGATGAATTTTAAAAGATGAAAAAGCATACCAGAAAATCAATATTATTAAAATAACTTTTTTAAAGACAGGTTTGATTTTTATTTTTTCATGATAGACACACAATCTTCCACAGTAAATATAAATTAAAGCATAAAATGGCAGTATATATCTAATTCCAATCTGTTTTTTGCTAAAAGAGGAAAAAATGAAAAAAATAAAAGCAGGTAAAATCAGAAAAAACTCTTTTTTTTCTATTTTTCTGTTTATGAAGATTGAAAGAATAAAAAAAATTATCAGAGCAATTGGAGTTTTGTAAAGGAATGCAAGTATAAAATAGTATCTCCAGCCGGTTGTTGAAAATCTGCCATTTAAAAAACTCATATGTCCTCTTTCTGTTGTCTCAAAAACAATTGTTTTTAATCCAAGTAAAAAATTTTTAAAACCATAAATTCTATAAGTCAGGAGTAAAACAATGAATGGAATTAAAACAAGATAAAGGAGGAAAAAAATAAGATTTGATTTCAATTTTGTTTTGAAATTATCCTTTATTTTCATAATTATAAGAAACAGAATTATAAACGGTATAACTACAATTCCAGTAAATTTTGTTGATATAGAAAGACCAAAAAATATTCCAGAAAAAAGTAAATATTTATTATTGTTTGTTTCAAAGAATTTCCACAGATAATAAAGGGTTATAACAAAAAAAGCAGTAAAGGGAACATCTGTAGTTACAAGACAACTGTGAGCAAGAAAGTTTGGGCAGAATGAAAATAAAAATAAACAGAAAAGTCCTGCAATTTCACCATATAATTCTTTTGACCACAAATATATGAAAAAACCAAGTAAAATACCAAGTAAAATCATTGGAAAACGAGCCCAGAAAACTATATTATCAACATTCTCTCTATTAAGGTAGAAAAAAAACATTCCAAGATCCCATTCATTTTTCCTTAAATTTCTATATGCTTCTTCTGAAAAAAAAATTTTCTGTTTTATGATAAAAAGACCTGAAAGAATTTTTGAGAAAGGAGGGTGTTCAAAATTTATAAAAAAATCACCATTTTTAACATAAAAATATCCTGCTGGAATATGGACAGTTTCATCACAGGTAATTGATTTTTCAGAAGAGACAATTAACTCTCTTGCAAAAAATAATAGAATAAAAAAGATTAAAATCACCAGATTTATTCTTTTTATAAAATTTTTTAACATATTCTTGGAAATTGTTCTCCAACAGGCATATCTACAATTCTCCTTGCACCTGATAGTGTTTCAATTAAAACTTTTCCTTCTGGCCTTTTCACAATCTCTCCTATAATTTCTGCTTTTTTCCCATATATATTTTTTTTCATTTTTTTAATTACTTTTTCACTATCTTTTCTACTGCATATAATAATAACCTTCCCTTCATTTGCAATATTTAAAGGGTCAAAACCAAGAATTTCACACATTGATAAAACTTCTTTTTTTACAGGGATTTTGTTTTCATAAATGACTATCCCAAAATCCCTGTTTCTTACTATTTCATTTAAAGTTGCAGAAATTCCTCCCCTTGTTGGGTCCCTCATGAACTTTATTCCATCTGTCTCTTTTAAAATTTCAGATATTAGTTTATTTAAAGGAGCACAGTCACTTTTTATTTCTGATTCAATATCATAAATATCCCTTGAAAGCAAAACAGAAAGTCCATGTTCAGCAATTCCGCCATTTATTATTACAACATCTCCTTCTTCTATTCTTTCTATTCCAAGTTTTATTCTTTTCTCTTTTATTCCTATTCCTGCCGTATTTATAAAAATCTTATCAATCTTACCTTTTTCCACAACTTTGGTATCACCTGTAACAATTTTAACATCTGCTTCTCTTGCTATTTTTTCCATTGACTTTACAATTTTTTCAATATTCTTTATTTCAAATCCCTCTTCTATTATAAAACTTGCAGATAGATAAAGAGGTTTTGCTCCACAGACTGCTAAATCATTAACAGTTCCACAGATAGAAAGTTTACCTATATCTCCTCCTTTAAAAAAAACAGGTTCAACAGTATAGGAATCAGTGGTAAAACACAAGTCAAAATCTTCAAATTCAATAATCCCTGAATCATAAAGTTTTTCAAGAATATCATTTTTAAAGTTTTTTAAAAAAATATTTTCTATTAAACTGTGCATCAACTTACCACCGCTTCCATGCGATAAAATAATTCTATCTTCTTTCATATTTATAATAGGCGCTACAAGTCCCTTCTGATGAAACCATGCAGGGACCAACCGGATTTTCAGGATTACAAATTTTTTCAAATAATGGACAGTCAAAAGGGATTTTCTTTCCTTTTAAAATTTCTCCGCATAAACAACTTTTCTTTTTACCTGAACTTTTTATTTTTATCACAAACTCTTTTTCAGCATCAAAATCAATGAATTCTTCTTTCAGTTTTAAACCACTATCTTCAACAATACCTATCCCTCTCCATTCAGAATCAATAATTTTAAAAGTATCATAAATTGTTTTTTTTGCTTTAATATTTCCTTCCTCTCTTACTGTTCTTTTATATTCATTAATTACTTCTGACTTTCCTTCATTAATACTTTTCAAAATCAAAAGAATTGAAAGTAAAATATCCAGTGGCTCAAAACCACTTATAACGCACGAAACATTAAATTTTTTTGAGATTGATTTATATGGCTCTATTCCTGTAATAGCACTTACATGTCCTGGACATATAAAACCTTCTATTTCTGTATCCTTTTGTTTCAATAAAAATTCCATAACAGGTGGTATAAGTTTATTTCCAGAAAGTACAAAAAAATTTCTTATTTTTTCCTCTCTTGCAATCTTAACTGTCTGGGAAATTAAAGGGGTTGTTGTCTCAAAACCAATAGATAGGAAAATTACTTTTTTATTTTTATTTTCGTAAGATACCTTCAAAGCATCGAGTGGAGAATATACTACAAAAATTTTAGCACCATTTGCTCTTTCTTTCTCAAGAGAAGAAAAACTTCCAGGAACTTTCATCATATCCCCAAAGGTTGTGATAAAAACATCTTTAT
The DNA here is from genome assembly GCA_035371905.1 of bacterium. Classification (NCBI taxonomy): domain Bacteria; species bacterium. The sequence goes on from DAORXQ010000014.1 coordinate 14,522, forward strand.
CCCTTGACAATTCAATAGCGGTATCTATATATTCTTCAGGAGTAACGCAGACAGGACAACCAGGGCCTGAAATTAAATTTACATTTTCAGGAAGCAATTTTCTTATTCCGTATTTACCGATAGCCATGGTATGGGTTCCACAAACTTCCATTATATTTATTTTCTTTTTCAAAATTTTGCTGTATTTCTGTATTTCTGTTATTATTTCTTTCTGCTTTTCTGTATTTCTGTATTCTTTTATATATTCCATTTCATTTCTTTTATTATATTGAGTGTCTTTTTTGCTTCTTTTTTATCAAGTTTTTCAATAGCAAAGCCAGCATGAATAATTAAATAATCTCCCTTTTTAACATTTTCTACAAGTGATATATTAACTTTTCTTTTAACATTTCCAGAAGAAACAACTGCATAATCTCCTTCAATTTCCTCAACCTTCATTGGAATTGCAAGGCACATTTTTCCCCTTTATTTAAAGAGTTGAAACAATCTCATTAAGAACCTTATTTACATTTATATCAGATTTCTGTTCCAACTTTATTACTTTTGTTAGATTCATTACTGCTTTACCTATGGGTAATCTTCCTTCAAAAAATAAAGGTTCCCTTTCGCTATCATTTGTTATCCAGATATCAATTATTCCCTTTTTAAAACTTTCTTTTTCTTTTCTCGCAAGGGGTTCAAGAATAAAAACCTCTTTACTTTCACCGTTTGGCAATTTTTTTACTTCCTTACCTTTAAAATTTATTTTTAAATACCACTTTTCCTTTAAAGCAATGGGGAATTGATTATTTTTAAAAGTATTGATATCTCCATTACGCAGAAAATAAAAAAATCCAAGACAATCAAAAATTTCTCCATCAAAATTAATTACTTCTCTTTTTGTTGATAATAAATTTTTATTTTTATATGTTTTTGTAATACAGGTATACTGGTTTGCATTCCAGTTAAAATATAAATCAGTTATCTGTTCTTTATCACCTGTTTTTGAATATATGTAAAAGTAAGATGTTTTCCCTGTTTTCTTATCTATAAATGAATCTACTCTGTTATATCCATATCCAATCTGAGCAGGAACACCACTTGGAAGAGTTATTCCTACAAGACGATATCTATCTTTTTCTTCCAAACAAACTATTATTGCTTTACCAAGATTTACAAAATTCCATTTAAGTTCATAGATTAAGCATTCTCCAAGATAATTCACAAAAAAAGGTTGAGGAACACCTGTAATTTTTTCCTCTTTTTTTGGAAAAACTACTTTTTTAGGTAGTAAAACAATTTCTTCTTTCTCTTCTGTTTTTTCTTCCTTTATTCCTTCAACTTCTTCTTTCTGAACAACTCCTTCCTCTTTTTTCTCTTCCTTAACTTCTTCCTCTTTTTTCTTTTCCACAATTTCTTCCTCTTTTTTCTCTTCCTTAACTTCTTCCTCTTTTTTCTTTTCCACAATTTCTTCCTCTTTTTTCTCTTCCTTTGTGATCTCTATTTTGCTTTCCTCTGTTTTTTCCTCAGATGGAAAATAAACTTCTGGTAATTCTTCCAACTTCTTTTTCTCTTCTATTTTTTCACATATGCATCCTGAAAGAAAAAGAGAAACAATTATAAAAACAAAATACTTTCTCACTCTATCTCCTTTTTTAAAAAATTATACCCTCAAAATTTAAAAAATTGAAATTTTAATATTTTGATATAAAAGCAATTATTTCAAGATTATCTTTTCCTATATTTTTTATTGAATGTTGCTCGCCATTTCCTGTTAAAATTGCATCACCTTCCTTAACAGAATATTCATTTTTACCATCATACATAATACCTTTTCCTTTTAAAATAATAAATACTTCATCCTCATCAAGATGTTGATGTAATCCAATTGAACAACCTGGCTCTATAATCAATTTTGCACATAATCTTACATTTGCCTTAAAATCCTCTTTTTTAAAGAAATGCAATATCTTAATAATTCCTTCTCCGCCTCTCATTTTTTCCCTTTCCTCAAATTCCATATCTTCCCTTTTATTTATCATATTTCCCCCTTTGACAAGTCCTTATAAAAAACTTACTATATTTAAATGAGAAAATTTAAACTTCTTTTAAATATTTTACCACTTCTTTTCATTTCATTAAAACCAGTTGGCTATTTAAATGATTTTGCAGATACTCTTTCAGATGAGCAGAAAGAAAAAATTGAGAAAAGATTAAAAGATATAGAAAAAGAAACAACAAATGAAATATGTGTTTTAATTATAAAATCACTTGAAGGGAAAAGTATTGAAGAGTACGCGAATGAGATTTTTAATAATTGGGGAATAGGTAAAAAGGGAAAAGATAATGGTGTCTTAATTTTAATTTCATTGGATGAAAGAAAGATAAGGATTGAAGTTGGTTATGGACTTGAAGGTTATTTACCTGATTCTGTTTGTGGAAGGATAATTAGAGAGATTATGGCTCCTAATTTCAAAAGAGGAGATTTTTATGCAGGGATTTATGAAGCAATAGAAAAAATATATATGACTACAAAAGGGGAAGAGGTAGTAGAAAGAGAAAATATTCCTCCAGCTGGTTTTCGTCTTTTATGGTATACATTTATCCTTCTTTTCTCTTTTATTATTTTAGGTCTTATTGGTTTTCTTTTTGAGGCAGTTTTAATTTCTTTTTTCCTGATAAATGCCTTTTTAAATAGAAATAATATTTCTCAATATGGGTTATTTATTTTTTTATCATTGCTTATCCCTTTCTTTTTTATTTTTATTTTAGGTTTCATATCAAATCTTTTATTTCAAAATATCAGAAGACGACTAAAGAAATATTATGGAAATAGATGGAAAGAGCATGTTCCTTTTTATTTAAGAGGTTCAAGTATATATTCTTCAGGTTCTTTTCATGGTGGAGGAGGTTTTTCAGGTGGTTTTGGTGGCTTTGGTGGTGGAGCAAGTGGTGGAGGAGGAGCAAGTGGTAGATGGTAAAATAAAAGGAGAAAAACATGGAAGAAAAAATTAAAACATTTGTTGAAAAAACAAAAGAAATTTTTAAAGAACGACTTAAAAGTTGTATCATTTATGGAAGTTATGTTAAGGGGAATTATAGAAAGGGAATTTCTGACATAAATTTGATTGTAATAGTTGATTCTCTTTCAAAAACAGACCTTGAAGAGATAAAGAAAAGATTGTCAAAATTTGCCTATAAAAATATGATAAGATTTTATTTGTTTTCAGAATGGTTTTTGTTAAGTTCAGCAGATGTTTTTCCTGTTGAATGGCTTGATATAAAAGAAAATCATAGGGTAATTTATGGAGAGGATATAACTGAAAAGATAAAAGTTGAAAAAGAAAATTTACGAGTTGAAATTGAAAGAAAAACAAAGCAGTTATTTCTTGACTTTCAGCATTCTATTATCTTTGAAAGAAATATTTATTCTGTTATAGAAGATGTAATTAAAAATTTAAAATTTCTGATTCCTCTTATTGAAAAGCAGATGGGAAAAAGAATTGCAATACCTGAAGGTTTAGAAATTTTTGAGAAGAATGTAAAATTAAAGAAAAAAGAAATTTATGAGAAAGTTGATGAGATTTTAAAGTTTTTATCAGAGATAATTTATTTGATTAATGAAAGAAAGGAGAAGAAATGAAGAGAAATTTGAATGTTTTATTATGGACAATTTTGCTTATTTTTATTTTTGGTATTTTTGTGTATCAGTATAATCGTCTTGTATATCTTGACCAGAAAGTTAAATCAAGTTGGGCTCAGGTTGAAAATGTATATCAGAGAAGAAATGATTTAATCCCAAATCTGGTTGAAGTTGTTAAAGGTTATGCAAAACATGAAAAAGAACTGTTTATACAGGTAACAGAAGCAAGAACCAAATGGCAAAATGCAAAATCTATATCTGAAAAAGAAACTGCAGCAGGAGAAATAGACAGAGTTATTGGGCGACTTTTACTTGTTGTGGAAAACTATCCACAGATAAAAGCAAGTACAAATTTTCTATCATTACAGGATGAACTTGCAGGAACAGAAAACAGAATTGCAGTTGAAAGAAGAAGATACAATATTGCTGTTGAGGAGTATAATAGAATTGCAAAGTCATTTCCGACTTTTATTTTTGTAAAAATTTTTGGTTTTGATAAAGAAAAGAGTTATTTTCAGGCAGAAAAAGGAAGTGAAAAAGCACCTGAAATAAAATTTTAAATATCCTCTTTTGTTGATTTAAAAAGATATAAGTATCTCCATTCTCTGTAAAATTCTTCTGCTGTATTTCTATCATTTATCAGACAGAGAAGTTCAACATTTTCCTTTGCACTTTTTGTTGGATTGAAAGACCCTGTTATAACTTTTTCCCTATCAATTATAAAAAATTTATCGTGCAGAAATCCGGATATACAACTTTTTCTTACATCACAACCATAACTTAAAAGGAGATAAAAGACAGAATGAGGGAAAATATTATAACTTTCAATAATTCCTTTAACCAAAATCCCTTCATTCCTTTTTTCAATAATTTTTTCTGCTATATTTGTGTCTGTAAAAGAAAATGTCGCAAAATTTATTGAATTGGTTGAATTTTTAATTTCCCTTTCAATAATTCCTTCACAGTCATTTTCAGGAGAAAACCATATTTCAATATTTCTGTCTTTAAAGTTTTCTGTATAATTGTAATTATTCCAGAAAGAATCAAACTTTTTTATAAGATACCTTGATAAATTTTTATCCTTAATTATAACAAGATTATTGTGATTTTTATAAAAATTGCTGAAAGTCAAATTAGCAGATGTAATTATAGATACTTCTTCATCAATTATTAAAAATTTTGAATGAAAAAGATTTTTATTTTCAATTTTTTTAATTTGCAAGTTTTTATCTTCTCCATATTCACAGACAATTTTAATATCTAATTTTTTGCCTTTAAGAAAATTTAAGAAATCTGGACTTATTGAGTAGGTTGAAATATAAATTGATTTTTTTGCATTCTGTAATAAGTTTATAAAATAAGAATAAGTTTTTTTTGAAGGTGTAAAAAGGACTTCAGTTTCACCTGATACAAGTGAAACAATAAAATTCAGAAAAAAAATTATTTTTTTCATAACTATAAATTATAACAAAGAAAGAAAAAATGATAAAATAGTAAAAACTAAAAAGGAGGAAGAAAAATGTATGAAATAAGAAAAGGGAAAGGAGATTATGAATGGTTTATAAGAGCAAAATTTGGTCTTTTTATTCACTGGGGACTATATTCTTTACCTGCAAGACATGAATGGGTAAGAAACAGGGAAGAAATACCGAATGAAATTTATGATGAGAAATATTTTAAAAGATTTAATCCAGACCTTTATAATCCAGAAGAATGGGCAAAGATAGCAAAAAAGGCAGGTATGAAATATGCAGTTATTACAACAAAACATCATGAAGGATTCTGTCTCTGGGATAGCAAACTGACTGATTATAAGGCAACAAATACTCCCTGTAAAAGAGATTTATTGAGGGATTTTGTAGAAGCATTCAGAAAAGAAGGATTTAAAATTGGTTTTTATTATTCTTTAATTGACTGGCATCATCCTCATTTTACAATTGACAGATTTCATCCATTAAGAAATCATCCAGAAAAAGAAAAGTTGAATAAAGAAAGAGATATGGCAAAATACAGAGAGTATTTACACGGTCAGATTAGAGAATTGTTAACAGAATATGGAAAAATAGATATACTCTGGGCAGATTTTAGTTATCCTGGTCCTGATGGAAAAGGGAAAAATGACTGGAATTCAGAAAAACTTGTAAAGATGATAAGAGAATTACAACCACATATTTTACTCAATAATAGGCTTGACCTTGAAGATGAATATGATTTTGTTACTCCTGAACAGGTGGTTCCAAATGAATGGCCAGAAAAAGATGGGAAAAAAATTATATGGGAATCATGTCAGACATTTTCTGGTTCATGGGGTTATCACAGAGATGAGGCAACATGGAGAGATACAGAAGAAATAATAAAAACACTTATTGACTGTGTGAGTAAAGGTGGAAATTTACTTTTAAATGTGGGACCAACTGCAAGAGGGGAATTTGATTATAGAGCAAGAGAACGACTTGAAAAAATTGGAGAATGGATGAAATATCATTTTTCAAGCATTTATGATTGTACCAAAGCTCCTGAAGAGTTTAAAATACCTGAAAATTGTAAATTGACATATAATCCTGAAAAAAATCGTCTCTATGTTCATATCCTTTCATGGCCTTATAAGTTTTTAGTACTTGAAGGAAAAGCATATAAAGAACAAGTTGAATATGCACAATTACTTAATGATGGAAGTGAAATAAAAATAGGGACAGATGAATGGCACAAAAAACAATTGGGAGAAAAAGAAGGAAAAATACTCACATTACCACCTTTTAAACCAAATGTCGCTGTTCCTGTAATAGAATTGTTTTTAAAATGATGGAAATCCCTTATTTTTTGAAAGAAATTTTGTACAGGAGAAATATAAAAGAAGAAAAAGAAATCAAAAAGTTTCTATTTCCAACTTTAAATGATATCTCTGGACCTGAAATAATTTCACATATAGAAAAAGCATCTATAGAAATCTTAAATGGAATTAAGAAAAATGAAAAAATATTTGTTTATGGAGATGGAGATATTGATGGAATTGGAGGTGTTTTTTTTATACTTAAATTTCTTAAAGAAAAAAATGGGGACTTTAATTATTACTTAACCCACCGGCTTGATGACTATGAAATTGAAGAAAACCTTGTTGATTATCTCTTAAATGAAAATTATAAAATTATAATTCTTATAGACTGTGGTGTCTCTTCTTATAACTTTTTAAAAAAATGTGTTGAAAATAATATAAAAACCATAGTTGTTGACCATCATCAAACAGACATTGAAAATTTGCCAGAAGGACCAATATACATTCATCCTTTATTCTCATCAGAAAAAATTGACCTTTCTGCAACAGGCCTTTCTTTTAAACTTTTTCAGTATTTAATGTCAAATTATTCACATTTTTGTTTGAATGATTATATATGCATTGTAGGACTTGCAACTTTAAGTGAAAATTTAAACTTAACAGATGAAAACAGAATTTTTGTAAAAGAGATGCTCAAAGATTTAAAATATTCAAACATTAAAGGATTAAATTTACTTGTTTCTAAATATTTGAAAAAAAGTATTCTTGAAATTGATGAAGTAAAAATAAAAATAAACCCAAAATTAAACTCTCCTGGCAGATTTGGAAAACCTGAAATCACATTGAATCTTTTTCTTGAAGAGGAAGAAAAAGAAATTGAAAAACTGCTTCAAGAGATTGAACAACTTGATAAAAAGAGATATAAAATAACCCAGGAAATAATAAAAAAAATAGAAGAAAAAGAAAATTTTGAAGAGAGGTTTTTAGTTTTTGAAACTTTGCCTGAATCGTTATGTGGTATAATAGCAAGCCGTCTCACAGAAAAGTATGGACAACCATTCTTTATTGCAAGTAAAAAAGGAAATATTTTGAAAGGTTCCGCAAGAAGTCCTGAAAATTATGATTTATATACAAAAATGAAAAAAATAAAGGATAAATTTTTATCTTTTGGAGGACACAAAACTGCTATTGGTTTTAAATTTTCGTTAAATAATGAAAAGGAAATTAGAGAATATTGGAAGAGTATAAAAATAGAAAAAAATCAGGATGATGAGTATTTTGATATTGTCTTTGATATAGAGGATATAAAACCGGAAATTTTTGAATATCTTAATCTTTTAAAACCATACGGAAAAGGAAATAGACCTCCTGTTTTTCTGTGCAGGGATGTTTCAATAAAAGAAATAAAAAAAGGAAAAGAACAAAAATATTGGATAAAAAAGGGCAATACAATTTTTGAATCTATATTTGAAACAAGGAAAAAACCTAATGGAGAAATAAAAGAAATTTTTTATACTCCTGAAATTAAAGAAATTGATGGATATTATAAAATCTCTCTCAAAATAAAAAATTTCAGGTAATCTGGACTTCTTTTATAGGTCTTTTTACCTTTGTTTTCAAACATTTTGTACAAATCCGCATCTTTTTAACAATACCTTTGTATTCAACAAGTACTTTCTGGATATTGGGTTTCCAAGTTCTTCTTGTCTTTCTATTTGAATGACTAACCTTATTACCGCTTCTCCCTTCTTTTCCGCATATCTCACATCTCATTGCCATATTTTTACCTCCTTATTTTACCTTCCTTTTTCAAAAGAGATATAGTTCTATTTGCATATATATTATCTGGATTTATTTTCAGAACCCTTTGTAAATACTCCACAGCTTTTTCTATATTATTATAATACACAAGATAAATTGATGCAATACTGCATAAAATATCTTCATCATAAGGATTAAAAAATTCTGCTTCTTTATAATACTTAAATGCTTTTTCTATTTCCCCTACTTTTAAATAAACTGTTCCAAGATTGGCATCTGTTTTTGCATAATGAGGGAAAAGATTTTCATTTATATGCAGATAAATTTCTTCTGCCTTTTTATAATTTCCTACCATTCCATAAGCGTAAGCAAGTTTATACCAGCATTCATAATTATATGGATTCAATTTACAAACAATAAGATAATTTTCAATCGCTTCTTCATAATCACCTAAATCTTTTGCTCCTATTCCATTCTTATAATAAATCTGGGGATAAATTCTGTAATATGAATAAAAAATTGAAAAAATAAGAGAAACTGAAAATATGATATACCACAAATATTTTGAAAATTTAAAATCTATTTTTTTTACCTTTGTATATTTAGAAGTTATACCGATTAGAAACCAGAAATACATACTTGTTGAGGGATTTCTTAAATTTGTTGAAAAAATATTATCGCATAAAACACTTATTATTCCACCAATAATTCCTGAAAAAAAGATTTTTGAACCCTTATTTTTAATTGCACCTACAATAAAGGAAAATACGAAAATGAGAAAAATCAGAAGTCCTATAATCCCCATTTCTGACCATATCTCAAGGTATTCATTATGAGGATGATTTGTAATAGGAGTTGATTCAGGTTGAAGAAAATATTCTCTTACTCTGAAATAGGGATAAAAGAAAATAAAATTACCAAATCCCCAGCCAAAAACTGGTTTTCTCAGAATCATTCTCCAGGTTCCCTTCCATATATAACTTCTTATATTTGTTTTATACCATAAAATAATTTTGGGAAAGAAGATTGCAAGAATAAAAATAATCAGAAAGATTACAGCATATTTAATTTCTGACCTATTTTCTATATTATGAATATACCAGACAGAGGAAAGCCCTATAACAAAAGCCATTAATGCTGCTCTTGATTGAGCGACTCCAAGAGCCCATAAACCAAAAATTAAACAGGAGATATCAAGTAATTTAAATAATCCTGAATATTTTTCTTTTTCATACAATTTCCAGTTTAAAATATTTGAAAAAGACAAACATAAAACCATTATTATATGACCTGAAAAAAAATTGGGATTTCCAAATGTTGAAACAGCATAATGTCTTTCTCCATAAAACTGACATATCCCTGTTATAGAAGCAATAATTCCTGCGCCAATCCATATATAAAAGATTTTTTTATCAATTTCCAAGTTCGAAGATATAATAAAAATAAGAAAATAAAGAAGGTAATTTTCAAGGTTTTTTGCTGCCTCAAATTCAAAAGGTGCATAAAAACAGGATATTAAAACATAGGTAAAAAAAATTACCGGTAGATATATAAAGTTTGAAATTTCAAATTCTTTTTTTGAAAAAAGGAAATAGATTGAAATTAAAAGGCAGAATAAAAGACCATTTAAATTCTTTATCAGAGTGTAGTCAAAAGCAGGTTTAAAAATAAGCAAGACCCCCATAAAAAAAACAAAAACTCCACTCCAGTAATATGCCTCAATCTCTCTTTTTGTTTTTAGTTTTGGCCCTTTCCCCTTATATTGTTTAACTTTATATCTTGCTATTTCTTTTTCTTTCATTTTTATTTATTGTTCTTTTACTTTAATAAAGATTTTCCTTAATTTTCAACAGATTTTATTATATCATAATTTATTTTTTCTAATAAACGGCTTACTTTAATAGAAGAGGATTTGAAAAGATTAAATAGGCCAGAGATAAAAAAAATATAAGTATGCTATGAAATTTATTGATATAGAGAACAAAGAATACAGAAAAAAAGAAGTAATTGAGAGATTTTCATATAGATTGACAATAAAGAAGAATTTATACAGGAAGGAAACAAAATAAAAGAGTATCATAAAGAAAAAGTTGTTAAAATCATTGATAGAAGTTGGTGTAAAAATGAATGCAAAACTCAAGTTTAACCTTGTTCTATTTCCGTTATTCTTTTAATGTCAGGGTCTGTAAAAATATCTGTTTCATCAATACTCTGGGAAGAAAACTCGCTTACTATTGCGCCTTTATCTCCTGCCTGAAACCAGTGAAGTGTATCTGGTGGAATTGTATACTGCTGACCGGGTTTTAAAATTATCTCATGCCAGACAGTAAAATATTCTTTTCTGCTTTTCAATATTGCTTTTGGATTTTCTACAGGTTCTCCTGGAATATAAAGATAAACCTCTCCATACCTGCATCTGAATGTCTCTTGCTTCCCCGGATTTTTCTCAGATATTGGTGGATGCCTATGCTCAGGACATGTCTGCCTTGGTAATAAAACAAGTTCCTTTGCACAGTATCTTTCATTATTTACATAAACAATAATCTGTAATCCAATTTCATCTGGAATTCCAAGACCTGCATCAACAACTTCCATATTTTTGTACTCATCTTCAGTTATAACAATCCCTGCTTTCTTCAACATTTCAAATGACTTTTTCTTCAATTCCTCTACCTTGCTTCTTTTAATCATTTTTTTCCCCTCCTTTTATCCAATATTTTTTTAATTTCTCTACCAGCATTGTTTCTAAATTTTTATAAGGAGTTATTTCCTTTTCTCTGAAAAAATTGTATAAAAGGCTTAGTGTTTTCCCTTCTTTAAATAGTACATTCATAATCCCTTCTTCCCACAGTTTTTCATTTTCTAAAATTTTTCTCCAGTATCTTAATTCTAAATCTTTAATCTCCTTAAAACTTTCCTCTGGAGTTCTATCAAAATTAATCTCTGGCAATTCAGGCAAATTTTCCTTCCAATTTTGCTTCAAAGTTTCTAATTTACCCTTTCTTTTTTGAAGAATCGTGGTCATCCCTAACCTTCTGTTCAATAAAATAATAGTTATTACCATCTGTAAAATATTGATCCAAAAACTATTCTTCTCCAGTTTTATTATTAATAACTTTTTTATTTAAACTTTTAAACCCTATTTCATTAAAAATCTCATCTATTATTTCTTCAACCGCATCCCCTAATCTAATTTCATGAGATTGAAGAAGATGTTGTAAAATTTTTGCACCGGGTTTTGTTGGCCTAAATAAACCAATAAATCTTTCCGGTTTCTCTGCTAATTTTTTCAATAACTCTTTTTTTTCTCCCTCAAAAATATGCCTATTTAAAATTGAACAAAATTTTTCATAGTTCATTGTTTACCTCGATTTTTTCAAATATTCCTTCCATTCTCTATGTAACTTTAAAGTTTCCGTTAATTTTAAAGAACTTTCAAATCTTTTTTTTATTCCTTATACATATTTTTGATTAATTTCTATTATAACAAAATTTCTATTTAACCCTTTGGCAACATATCCAGTTGTTCCTGTCCCTGCAACAGGGTCTAATATTAAATCTCTTTCTTTTGTGCTTGTTAAAATTACTCTTTTAAGAAGTTCTATTGGCTTTTGAGTTGAATGAAGTTTTTTCCCATTATAGTCTTTAATTCTTTCTTTTCCCCAGCAAATTGGTAAAACCCAAACATTTGCTCCTATCGTTCCTATCCCAAATTTTTTAGCATATTCCTTGTTAAATGTATATCTTTTAACATTTTTATCTTTTACTGCCCAAATAAGAGTTTCAGTTGCATTTGTAAACCTAACTCCTAACCAGTTAGGCATTGGATTTGTTTTCACCCATATAACATCGTTAAGGATCCAAAAACCTAAGTCTTGCATAATTTTTCCAATCCTAAAAATACTATGATAAGTTGCTATAACCCATATTGTAGCATTGGACTTCATTACTCTTTTTACTTCTATAAGTAAATTTGCAATAAATTTATCATATTCTTCAAAACAAGAAAATTTATCCCATTCATCATTCACCCCTTCAACTATACTTTTAACTTTCCATCTCCTTAACTCTTTTTGAGGAAGTTGTAAAAAATAAGGGGGGTCAATAAAAACCATATCAAAACTTTCTTCTCTTAACTTCCTTAAAACATTAAAGCAATCTCCTAAAATAACTTTATTTTTAATTTCTGTTGTCGTATAATGTATCTTTTCTGGACTATCTTTTATTATCATCTCTTCCTTTTGCTCAATAAACAAATCTCCATTTATAATTTTCTTCATTTTATTACCTTTTTTATTCTTTCTATTACTTTTTCTTTTCCAAGGAGTTCTATCATACCAAACAAATCAGGGCCTTTTGTTCTTCCACTGACTACAAATCTCAATGGATGGAAAACAAAAGATGTCTTTAATCCCTTTTCAGAACAGTAATCCCTAACTTTTCTTTCTATTTCCTCTCTTTTAAAATCATCCATTTTCTCAAAAACATCTGCAATTTCAGATAGAATTTTCTTTGTATTTTCATTTATAAGTTTTTCAAAGTTTTCTTTTTCATATTCAGGGTCTTTTAAGAAAAATTCAATAAGATACGGAACCTCCTTTAACTTCTTTATTTTTTCCTGCTCAAGAGATATCGCTTTTTTTATATATTCTTCCTTTTCTCTTTCAACATTGTCATAAAGTAATCCTTTCTCTTTCAAAAAAGGTAAGGATAACTGGTATATTCTATCAATTGATGAGTTTCTTATATATAAACTATTCATCCACAATAATTTTTCAGGGTCAAAAACAGCACTTGCTTTATGACATCTTTCAATTGAAAACTCATTTATTAACTCTTCTTTTGTAAAAATTTCTTTACTTTCAGTTGTTCCCCATCCAAGTAAAGAAATATAATTAAAAAATGCTTCTGGAAGATAACCCTCTTCCTTATATGCTCTTACAGATGTTGCTCCATGTCTTTTGCTTAACCTTGTTCTATCAGGTCCCAATGTCATAGACATATGGGCAAATTGAGGGATTTCTGCTTTTATTGCTTTAAAAATTAAAACATGTTTTGGAGTATTGGGAAGATGGTCTTCTCCCCTTATTACATGAGTTATCCTCATCAAATAATCATCTATAACAACAGCAAAATTAAAAGTAGGGGTCCCGTCTGACTTCATTATAACAAAATCGGTTAAATGTTCTCCTTCAAAAACAACTCTACCTCTTATTAGGTCATTTATCTCTATTTTCTCTTCAGGAACTTTTAACCTTAAAACATACTGCCTTCCTTCTCTTTCATACTGACTTATTTTTTCTTTTGTTAAATTCCTGCATCTACCATCATAACCAGGAGGAAGTCCTTTCTCCTGTGCCTGTTTTCTCATTTCTTCAAGTTCTTCTTTTGTACAGAAACATTTATAAACAAACCCTTCCTTTAAAAGTTTTTCAGCAAATTCCCTGTAAATATAAATCCTTTCACTCTGCCTGTAAGGACCATATTCTCCTCCAACATCAGGGCCTTCATCCCATTCAAGACCGAGCCACTTTAAATCTTCTATTATCGCCTCTTCATATTCCTTTCTACTTCTTTCTATGTCTGTATCTTCAATTCTTAAAACAAATTTTCCTTTATTCTTTCTTGCAAATAAATAATTAAATAAAGCAGTTCTTGCATTACCAATATGTAAAAAACCTGTTGGACTTGGTGCAAATCTGACTCTTACCATATCTCTCCTTTTTTAAAAATTATACTTCAAAACCATAAAAAAATAAAAAGTACCTGTCTTTCTTAAAAATGAACAAAAAATTTAATTATTTTCACGCATAATTTAATCCATAAGATGGTAGAGGGATGGGTAAAATTTTTTTCCAGATACCATTTTGATTTTCTTCATGGAAGTTAAATAAAAATTCAGAAAAAGTTGTTAAATTCTCAAATTTTTTTTCTTCATTATACGCTTTTAAAAGAAATTTGTTATCTTCTGTCCTGTATTCAATCTCTATATTCCTTTCTCTGAAAAAATCATATAAAGAACTGAAAAGAATTTCAGGGTTAATAAGTAAAATCGTTCCCATCTCCCTTTTTTCCTTTTCTTTTCCAAGAAGATAGTGTAATTCTCTATCCCATAAAGGAACAAATATATTCTTTTTCCCTCTTCTACTTTTCCATGCTTCAACAAGAAACTTTCTTGAACCTGCAAATTCTCTGTTGTATCCAATATTTATAACTCCCTTTCTCTCTCCTTCTGCCCAATAACCTAAAATTTCCCGTTCTTTCTGAATAACATATATTCTGCTTTCGCATAACATTACTTTTTTTCTATATTTTCCGTTATATAAAGAAAAAAGTTGTGAGAAATCTTTGTTTCTTATAAATCTAACAGGTTCCTTTTGATAAATTTTCATACAATCAGAAAACATTTCATCCCTGAACCTTTTTATTTTAAAATCTACTTTTTTATTTTTACCTCTAATTTGATAAACATAATAAAGCATACTTACAGCACCTATCCTTTTATATAAAGACCTGCCTCCTGAAATCATTAAATATGCTATTTTATCTTCTGTTGCCTTTTCTATTGCTTTCTGTAAAAGAGCAGAGGCAAATCCTTTACCTCTATAATCTGGATGTGTACAGACATTTCCAATTTCTCCTATTTTCATTCTATTACCGTAAACATTTATTTCTTCTTCCACCAGCCCGACAAAAGAAACAATTTTTTTATTCTCAATTGCTATAAAAGTATTTCCTTTCTCTATATTCTCTTTGCTGTACATTATCGGTGTCTCAATACCCATGCTTTTTTCTTTAGGACGGAAAACTAAATCAGCCAATTCAATCATTTCATCCAGAACTTCTAAATTACCCTGTCTTATCTCCATTTTTATCCTCCTTTTATTCAGTAAGTATAGATGATGCAAGATAAAGAGAACCAAAAATTAACCAGTTTTCTTTTGTCCCTTTTATGTATTTATATGCTTCTTCTGGATTTTCAATTATTTTGACATTTTTTTTGTTTTTTAACAAACCTTTTAAAACAGATGGCTCAATGGCTCTATCTGAATTTGGCTTTGTTAAAATTATTTTACCTGCGTGTTTTTCAAAAATCTTAACCATGTTTTTGTAGTCCTTATCCTTTAAAATGCCAACAAGATAATTAAATCTAGTATCAGGAAATATTTTCTTCACATTTTTCATCAAATTCTTAACTCCGTCAACATTGTGTGCTCCGTCAAAAATAATATAAGGGTTTTTTTGAAGAATTTGAAATCTTGCCTTCCAGTTTATGTTTTTTATTGCCTCTCTTATATCTTTCTCTTTTATCATGTATCCCTTTTCCTTCAAAATTAAACCTGCCTCAATCGCTATTGACAGATTTTCTACCTGATGAGTTCCCAATAGATCTGTTTTTAAATTTTTATATTTCTCTCTTCCATTAAAATCAAAAATCATCCCTGAAGGAGAAAGAGAAACAATTCTGCCTTTAAAATCTTCACCATAAATAAATAATTCTCCTTTTTTATCCTTTACCTTTTTCTTTATAACATCAATTGCATCTTTTTTCTGTTTTGCTGAAATAACCATTGTTTTTTCTTTTATTATTCCTGCTTTTTCATTTGCAATCATTTTATAAGTTTTTCCAAGAAATTCTGTATGGTCAAGTCCAATTTTGGTTATTATCTCTAAAAAAGAGGGAAGGACATTTGTTGCGTCAAACCTTCCTCCCATTCCAACCTCACATACAAGAATATCAATTTTTTTATCATAAAAATAAGAAAATGCTATTATTGTAAGTGCTTCAAAATATGTCGGATAAAGGTGATATGGCTGTTTTTCTATAAGTTTTCTTAACTGTTCAATTTTCTCTATAAAATCTTTCTCTTTTATTTTCTCTTCATTTATTCTTATTCTTTCTTTTACATCAATCAAATGAGGGCTTGTATACAATCCAACCCGGTATCCTGAAGTTTGAAGAATTTTGCTTAATGTTTTACATACAGAACCTTTTCCATTTGTTCCTGCAACAAGTACTGATGGATATTTATAGTGTGGGTTACCGAGTTTTTCAAGATAATAAATGGTTTTATCAAGTCCAAGTTTAATTCCAAAATCACTTAAAGAATCAAGAAATTCTAAAGGTGTGAGATTGTTCATGAATGGAAGATTCTTAAAATTTTTATTAATGTTTCTTTTAAATTTTTCCTCTCTACAACCATATCAATTAAACCATGTTCATATAAAAATTCAGATGTCTGAAAACCTGGAGGAAGTTTTTGTTTAATCGTCTGCTCTATAACTCTTGGTCCTGCA
>DAORXQ010000015.1 GCA_035371905.1 bacterium
TATGGTAAATGAAGCATTGAAAAAAACAGAAATAATAAAAGAAAAAACATATCTTGATGGATTTGCTTTATGTAGTGATTATTGTTTCAATTCAGGTCCATTTTTAAGTCCTAATATGTTTTCTGAATTTGTTACTCCATACCTTGCAAAATTAATAAAGGGATATAGAGATATGGGATTTTATACAATTAAACATACAGATGGTAATATAATGCCTATAATTGACCAACTTGTAGAAACAAATCCTCATGCTTTACATTCACTTGACCCTCAGGCAGGAGTTGATATAAAAGTTGTAAAAGAAAAATATGGTAATAGAATTTGCCTTATTGGAAATGTCAATTGTGGATTACTTCAAACAGGAACAGACCAGGAAGTAATTGAATCTTGTTTATATGCTCTTAAATACGGAATGCCAGGATATGGATATATTTTTTCAACATCAAACTGTATATATACAGGAATGCCACTTGAAAGATACCTTTTAATGCTTGGTATTTGGAAAGAATATGGAAACTATAAATAAAGTTAGAATAATTTTAGGTGGTTCAGGTGGACAGGGAATTTTAACATTAGGAAAATTACTTGCTTATGCAGGTATTAAAAAAAATTATGAAGTGAGTTGTCTACCAACATATGGTGCAGAAATGAGAGGTGGATATATATATTGTTTTGTAATAATTTCAAAAGAAAAAGATATTTTTTCTCCATTAACAGAAAGTTGTGATATAGGTGTTTTTTTAAATGAGATGTCTTATAAAATGCTTAAAAAATTTCTGAAAAAAGATGCTTATTCCATATTAAATTATTCTCTTATAAAAAATTTTAAAAAAAACGAAAAAGTAATTGAAATACCCGCAACTGAAATTGCTGAAAAAACAGGAGATATTAGAATTACAAATATGGTTATGGCAGGTGTTGTTTCTAAATTAATTTCACAAAAATTTTTTGATTATGAAAAAGAAATATTAATAAACGAAATAAATAAAATAATGGAGAAGGAAGAAATTATAAAGTTATGTGAAAAGGGTATAAAGGAAGGTTGGCAGTATTTAACTTTTAAAGAAAAAAATAAAAAGGACTGCCACCAGATTTAATTAATACAGAAAATTAAAGA
Source organism: bacterium (assembly GCA_035371905.1). Classification (NCBI taxonomy): domain Bacteria; species bacterium. The sequence goes on from DAORXQ010000015.1 coordinate 1,118, forward strand.
TACTTATTTTTTGGGTTTTTCTGTTGTAGGTTTTTCTTTATACTCAGAAATTTTAATTAAAGTATATTCTCCAGTTTTTGTCTCTTTATAAAGAGCAGTTACTTTTTTACCGGTTGCAAGTTTATTTATTTCTTCCTGCATCTTTGGAGTTGTGGCTTTCAAAGTAATTTCTGTACCATCTTCTTTTTTAATCTTAATTGTATTTGCTGTTGTATCTATATTTGTAATTTCACCTACAACTTTCTGAATCTTTACTTTTGCTTCACTCGCAGGGGCTCCTGGTTGTGCAGGAGTTGCTGGAGTGGCAGGAGTTGCTGGTTGTGCAGGTGTTGCTGATGATTTTGGTTTTTCAGTTGTACTTTTTTCAGCGGCAAAAAGTGAAATTCCGAAAGACGTTATAAACATTATACAGGTTAAACCTGTTATAATTTTTTTCATGTTTTTTCACCTCCTTTCTTTTTTATTTATTTTGTTCTGGTGGCAGTCCTTTAATATAAAGATAATTGTAAATTTAAAAAAGTTTACATGTTCTCAAAAATTTCATTATATATCTTTCTCAGAGTTTCTCTTTTTTCTTTATCATATTTTAAAAATTCAACATAACTCTGAAGTAATGAACTTTTTTCTTCTTCATCCAGTTGTAAAAAGTTGTAAAAATTCTCCCATATTTTATTTTTTTCTTTTTCAGAAATTGAAAAATAAATCTTATAATTATGCAAAAAATTTTCCATTTCGTATATTGTCTTTAACTCCTCTGGATAGAGATAACTTTTAATTGGATGTTCTTTTTTATAAAAATATGAGTAAGCAGTAAAAATAAATAGAAAAGTAGTTATTACTAAAAAAACATTTAAAATTCTATCTCTTTTATTCATTTTCCTCCTCCATTGCAATTATTTCTTTCAAAGTATCAAGATTCTTTATAATATGATAATCTTTGAAAAGGTGTAGATGTCTTATAAGATTAATCTGTTCCTGAAAAATATTAAAAAAAGTAGTTGCTAAAATAAATACAATCATAAAAGAAAGAGTAATTTTTTTTATTCTAATTATTCTTGAAAAACGAGTTTCTTTATAATCTTCAATTCTTTTCAAAATTTTTTCTTTCAAGATAATCCAGTAATTGTCTTCTGTATTTTCCTCAGAAGAAGGTAGAAGTTTTTTTACATATTCAACATAAGACCTGCATCTTTCACAGATTTTAATATGCTCTTCTATTTCTTTTTTTTCTTTATCATTCAGTTTCCCTTCAATATAAAGAATTAGGTTTTCTTCAAGATTTTCACTACTTTTCATTCTTTAAAACCTCCTTTAATGCCCTAATTCCTCTAAAAAGATGTACTTTCACTGTCCCTTCTTTGCAATTCATGATTTTTGAAATTTCTTTTATTTTTAAATCTTTCAAATATTTAAGTTCAATTGCTTCTTTTTGCTGGGATGAAAGTTTTTCAAGTGAAGATTTTATTTTTTCTTTAAGGATTTCTTTCAAGTAATTTGAGTCATTATTCTCATTTTTTATGTTTAAAGTACTTTCAAGAATATGATAAAGATTTTTCTTACTATAGTTTTTCCTCATATATTCTCTCGTTAAATTTAAGGCAATAGTATATATCCAGTTTGTAAGTGAATTGTATTTTTTTAAATCTTTTATTTTTTTGTAAATAATCAAAAATGTTTCCTGTGTTATATCTTCTGCATCCTGTTTATTATTTAAAGACCTATATGCAATTCCATAAACCATCTTTTCATATTTTTTTACAAGTTCCTCAAAATTCTCAATCCCATTTTCGTTTAAAATTTTTTTTGTAATCTCTTCCATGGAAGTTTTATTATAATAGAGTTTATTTTTTAACAAAAAGTTTACATTATTTCATTTAACTTATTTATTTAAGGTATAATATTAGAAAATGATAAAGGAGTCAAAAATGGCTGAAGAGTTAAAAATAGAAAAGATTAATGAATATAAGTGGATGATACCCAAAGTGGGTGAAATGCGTGTTCCCGGTATTATTTTTATTTCTGAAAAATTACTTAAAAAAGCAATTGAAGATAAAGCAATTGAACAGGTTGCAAATGTGGCAAAACTTCCAGGTATAGTTAAATATAGTTTGGCAATGCCTGATGTTCACTGGGGTTATGGTGCTCCAATTGGTGGAGTTGGTGCTTTTAATGAAGAGACAGGTGTAATAGTCCCTGGATTCGTCGGCTACGATATAAACTGCGGAGTTAGATTAATAAGAACAGATTTAACAAGAAAAGATATAGAGAATAAACTTAAAGAACTGGATGATGGATTATTTTATAATGTCCCTTCCGGTGTTGGTTCTACAGGAAAATTGAGATTGAAAAGAAAAGAACTTGAAGAACTCGTTGTAAAAGGAGCAAAATGGGCTATTGAAAAAGGATTTGGTAAAAGGGAAGACCTTGAAAATATAGAAGAATATGGCTGTCTTGAAGGAGCAAACCCTGATGTTATAAGTGATAGAGCATATGAAAGAGGGCTTGAACAATCAGGAACCCTTGGTTCAGGAAACCATTTTCTTGAGATTCAGGAAGTTATACATATTTATGATGGTAAGATAGCAGAGAAATTCGGTCTTTTTAATGGACAGATTACAATAATGGTTCATACTGGAAGTCGTGGATTTGGCTATCAGATATGTGACGATTATCTTGATATGTTTGGAAAAGTTGTTCATAAATATGGAATTAAATTACCAGATAGACAACTTGCCTGTGCTCCAGCAAGTTCTCCGGAGGGGCAGAAATACTTTAAGGCAATGAAAGCAGCCGCAAATTATGCTTTTGCAAACAGACAGATGATTTATTACTGGATATGCGAGACATTTGAAAAAATTTTAAAAATCCCTGCAGAAAAATTATATATTGAAACAGTTTATGATGTTGCACATAATATCTGTAAATTTGAAACGCATACTGTAAACGGAAATAAAAAGAGAGTTTATGTTCACAGAAAAGGAGCAACAAGGGCATTTCCAAAAAACCATCCAGAAATTCCTGAAAAATATAAAGATGTTGGTCAACCTGTTATAATTCCGGGGACAATGGGAACCGCTTCTTATGTTCTTATTGGAACTGAAAAAGCAATGGAGGAGACATTTGGAAGTACCTGTCATGGAGCGGGAAGAATGATGTCAAGAAGTCAAGCAATTAAGGAAGCAAAAGGAAGAAGTATATCAAAGGAATTATTGGAAAAAGGTATTATTCCAAAAGCAGTGAGCGAAAAAGGACTTGCAGAAGAAATGCCGGGTGCTTATAAGGATGTTGATGAGGTGATAAAAGTTGTTGAAGGTGTTGGAATTTCAAAAAAAGTTGCAAAAATGATTCCGCTTGCTGTTATAAAAGGATAAGAATGTTTTTAGTTTTCAGAAAAATATTTAAGAATTTCGGTAAAATTATTACAATTTTAATTTTTCTATTTATTTCTATCACAAATTCTCAAATTGACCTAAAACTTGAAGCACTCAAACTATCAAGAGAAACCTTAATAACTTATTTAAAAACAAACCGAATACCCGAAGTCAATTCTATATTAAATTCAATACCTTCAAAATCAATCTTCATAACATTGACTAAAAACGGAAAAACAAGAGGATGTGCTGGAAGTTTCATCCCGATTTACAATTCCCTTGGAGAGAGTGTTATTAATTTTACCATAATTGCTGCAACACAGGATATAAGATACAATCCTGTAAAAATAGAAGAAATTGATGAAATTATTATAACAATAACTTTTCCAGAAAGAACAGTTTGTATAGAAAATCCATATATGATAAAACCATTGAAAGAGGGGCTTATAATCAGAAAAGATGGTAAAGAAGGGGTTGTATTACCAGGAGAAGCAAAAACAGTTGAGTATGCAATAAAAATAGGTTTAAGAAATGCAAATTTAAACAATTTAAATGGAGCAATTTTTTATAAATTTAATGGAAGCAGTTTTTCTGAAAAAGATTTAAAGTATGAAAAAAACTAAAAATGGGGTAAGAAATGAAAAAATTGTTTATTTTTATCTTATTGAGCAGTACACTTCTTTTTGGAGATACTATTAAAGGAATTGTTGTTGATTTAAAAGATAATCCTGTGAAAAATGCTGAAATTAAAGTTGAAGCAATAGCACCTCTTACAGAAAAAGATACAAAAACAGCAAAAACAGACAAAAAAGGAGAATTTATAATTGAAAATTTAAAGACGGGTTATTACTATTTAAGATGCAATGCTTCCGAATTTTTAACCTGTAATATGGGAAGAATTGAAGTAAATCAGGCAAAATATGGAATTAAGAGTTATAAAATTGTTATGCAAAAACCAGGTTCAATAAGTGGTTATGTTTACGATGAAAATTCAAAACCAATAGAAAGAGCAAAAGTTGGTAATTATTCAGTCAGTGTTTTTACAGATAAAAATGGATTTTATAGAATTACAAATCTTTATCCAGGAAAAATATATCTTTACTGTGAAAAAGAAGAATATATCAGGGCAGAAAAACAAAATATAATTGTGGAAGAAAATAAGGAAACTGGAGGAATTAATTTTACTTTGCAAATAGGAGGAAGTATTTCGGGTGAAATTTTAGATGATGAAAATAAATCCATAAAAAATTCCAGTGTTTATACTGAAGGTAATATGTATAAGTGGACTAGAACAGATGAAAAAGGACACTTTATTATTAAAGGTCTTCTTCCCGGTATATATAAAATTTCAGTTTATGCTCAGGGATATGAATATGGATATGCTGGTAATATTGAAGTTAAAAAAGGAGAAACTACTAAAATTGCACCTGTTCATTTAAAATTAAGACCAAAAAACTTTTATTTATTTACAAGAACAAGTACTTTTCTGCCTACTGAAAATGTAACTTTATTTTACAATTCATTTAGAATTACCAAGGTAAAAGTTGATGTTTATAAAGTTGACATTTTTTCTGAAATAAACAAAATCAGATGGAGAGAAGCACCAAATCTTTACAATCTTCAAAATAACATAAAGACAGATGGTTATGAACCTTTATTTTCAAAAGAGTTTAAAATTGAGTATCCTTCACCATTAAGTGACCTTTACCATAAAACAATTGAAATAAGTAAATTGCCAGCAGGTGTTTACATAATAGTTGCCAAGCCAGAAGATTTTTCAGAACAGAGAAAGTTAATAATTGTTACTGATATTGGAATTATCTGTAAAAGTGCAGAGAAGCAAAGTTATCTATATTTAGTTGATTTAATTACAGGGAAAAAATTACCGGAAGTTAAAGTTTATTTTTCTTATTATGACAGTAAACTTGGAGAATATAAATTTAAAACAAAAACAACAGATGAAAATGGAATAATTGAATTTGAAAATTTTTCAGGAACTCTTTTTGCATCAAAAGAAAACAGTTTTGCTTATATAGATTATGGATATGAAAGGTCATTTCCTAAAGAAAAAATTTATGTTTATACAGATAGACCGGTATACAGACCTGAACAGACAGTTTATTTTAAAGGAATTTTAAGAAAAGATGAGGGAGACCATTATTTACTGAAAAATATTAATTCTGTAATAGTTAATATAACTGACCCGATGGGAAATAATGTCTATTCAACAAATGCAGAAGTTAAAAATGGTTCTTTTTCCGGTTCATTTACAATTCCCGATGAGGCACCTCTTAGTTTATATTATTTAAATGTTTACAATCCTGAATATGATTATCAGGGAAGTGTCTCCTTCAAAGTACTTGAATACAGAAAACCGGAATTTTTTGTAGAAGTTAAAAGTGATAAGGAAAGATATCTGCCCAATGAAAAAGTAAAGATACTTATAAATTCAAAATATTATTTTGGAGCACCTGTAAAAAATGCAGATGTAAGTTATGCAGTATATGAAACACCTTTACTGGAATATGATGATTATTATGAAGGAAAATATGAAGGTGAATACTATGGTTACAGAAAATATCTTACTTCTGGTGAAACAAAAACTGACGAAAAGGGAGAAGTACTTATTGAATTTATGACGAAGAGTTCATATGAAAATGAAACAATATATACTGTTGAAGTTAGAGTAACAGACATAAGTAAAAGAGAAGTTAAATCAGATTGTTCCTTTAAAGTTGTACCTGGAAATTTTAGAATAAATATAACAACTACAAAATATCTTTATACACATTCAGAAAATATACCTGTAAAAATAGAAGTTATGAATTATGATGGAATTCCTGTAAAAAATCAAAAAATAAATTTGAAAGTTGACCTTGAAAAATATAAGAACAAAAAGTTTTATTATAAAACAATCCTTGCAGATACTATAAAAACAGACGAAAAAGGTAAAATTGAAATAAATATAAAACCTGATGTATGCGGATATATAAGAATTTCTGCTTCTTCTATTGACGAATTCAATAACCTTATTACATCAAATAAATTCATCTGGATTGCTTCTGAGAACTATTACTTTAACTATGGCAAAAAAGAACTTGAAATAATAACTGATAAAAAAAATTACAGAACTGGAGAAAATGCAAAAATACTGATAAACTCTTCAATTCCTGATTTAACATTATTCTTGACTATTGAAAGTTACAGAATTCATGAGACAAAAATTTTTGAGATGAAAGGAAATTCTGTTTTAATAGAAATACCAATAAAAAAAGAATATCTGCCAAATGTTTATCTTTCAGTTTTCAGTGTTAGAAATAAAAAGTTTTATGAAATTACAAAAAATATAAAAATTGCACCTGATGAGAAATTTTTAAAGGTTGATATAATTACGGATAAAGATAATTATACTCCTGGTGAAAAAGCAATTTACAGAATAAAAACAACAGATTTTAAAGGAAATCCAGTTTCTGCTGAATTATCCTTTCAGGTTGTGGATGAAGCAATTTACGCAATATCACCTGAATTACAGAGCAAAATTGAGGACTTTTTCTATGGTAACAAACCAAATTTTGTTTCAACAACTTACTCTTTTATTAAACATTCATACGGTGGTACTTCAAAAGATATTAAGGATATTGACATAAGAAGAAAATTTAAGGATACCGCTTACTGGAATCCATACATATTTACTGATAGAAATGGAAATGCAACTGTTGAGGTAGAACTTCCTGATAATCTTACAACATGGAGAGCAAAAGCAGTTGCTGTAACACATGATACACTTGTTGGAACAGGAATAAATAAAATAAAAACATCCAAACCACTTATTGCAAGATTAATATTACCGAGATTTCTCGTTGAAGACGATATTCTTTTTGTTTCAGGAATTATTCATAACTATACAAAAAAAGCACAGGATTTAAAAGTTGTTTTGAAAGGAGATGGATTTGAAATGCTTGATAAAAATGAAGTTATTATTTCTGTTGAACCTGATAGTGAAAAAAGAGTTCAGTGGCAGATAAAAGTTAAAGATATAGATAAAGCAAAGTTTACACTTATTGCATGGAATTCAGAAGTAAATGATGGAATGGAACTTGAAATACCTGTTTATCTATACGGAAATGAAATAAGAGAGGTTAAAAGCGGGAAATGTGATAAGGAAATAACAGAAAAATTTGATATACCGGTAAACTCATATAAAGTAAATTTGATTTCAATAATATATCCCTCAATTGCATCAGGTATGTATCATGCACTTGAATATCTTGTTAATTATCCATATGGTTGTACAGAACAGACAATGAACACATTTTTACCTGCAATTTATGTAAATCTTGCTTTAAAAAATCTTGGAGTTGAGGATTTATCTTTTCTTGCTGACAATATTTTCTATTTTCAAAATATGCTTCAGAAATTACCAAAAATTATGAATAAAGGACTTTCAAAATTATACAGATATCAGCATGACGATGGTGGCTGGGGATGGTGGGAAAGTGACCCATCTCATCCTTATTTAAGTTCATATGTTATGTATGGACTCTCACAGATAAAAAAAGTAGGATATATTGTTAATGAAAATGTATATTCAAAAGGTAAAAATTATCTGAAAAATATATTACCGGACATTAAAGAAAATGACACTCTCATTTATGTCCTATATTCATTATTTGAGAGTTGTTCAGAAAATATGACAGATGGAGAAGATAAAATAATAAGGGAATACTCTGAAAAACTTTACAATAATTTAATTTCACAAAAAACAATCCATCCATATACAGGAGCACAACTTTCTCTTATTCTGAATAAATTTGATAAAAACAAAGCAAAAGCAATTCTTGATAAGATTTATAAAGATATAAAACTTTTAACTCCTTATTCTGCATTTTTCATCTGTGAAAAAGAAAATTCTTACAGGTGGATTGATAACAACATTGAAGGAACTGCATGGGTTTTAAAAGCAACACTTCAAATTGAACCTGAAAGAGAAGAAATTTATAAAATAATAAGATATCTTGTTGAAACAAGAAGATTGGGTTACTGGAGGTCAACTAAAGAAACAGCAGTTTGTATAAATGCTTTGACAGATTTCCTTTTGAAAAATCCTTCAGAACTTCACCCAGATTACTCTTTCCTCTTATATCTTAACAATGAAAAAATTGAAGAAATGAAGGTCACAAAAGATACCCTTAAAAAATTCAGTACAAAAATTAAAATATCTGAAGAAAAGATAAATAAGGGAAGCGAAAATATAATAAAATTTCAAAAAGAAGGACCCGGAAATTTATACTATTCAAATCTTTTAAGTTATTATCAGAAAGGTTTTATTAAAGAAAGAAATTCTGGTTTTAAAATTGAAAGGTTTTATGAAAAAGTTGTAATTGAGAAAAAAGGGGAAGAAATTTATGAAAAATATGAACCTGTGAGAGAACCGGTAAAAGTTGGAGATAAAATTCGGGTAAAACTGAGAATAACAGGAGAAGATTTTTATGAATTTATCATAATTGAAGACCCTTTACCAAGTGGTTTTGAAGTGATTGAGGATGAGAAAAATTATTATTTTTATAATGAAAAACAAGTGAGGGATGAAAAAGTTGTATTCTTCTGGACAGAATGGTATGGAGAAAAAGTAAAGGAAATTACATATTATATAAGACCTGAAATAGTTGGTTCTTTTCATGTTTTACCTGCAAAAGTATATTTAATGTATTTTCCTGATGTATATGGAAATTCTGATGAAAACTATATAAAGGTAGTTGAAAAATGAGAAGTTTGAAATTATATTTATTTTTTTTATTTTTTTCAAAACTGATTTTCTGTGAAGATTTTAATTATCTCTGGGCTGAATATTCTACCTATTTTAAAGATGGAATAGATGCAAGAAAGAAGAATATTGAGAGTGCAGTAAAAATACTTGATGGATACATTCTCTATCCTAATATTGAATTTTCTTTTATTGAAGAAGTTATAAATAAAATTCCTGAAGATGAAATGGGACCTGCTTCTACAATTGTTGGTGAAAAAAGAGTTCCTGGAATTGGTGGAGGATTATGTCAGGTGGCAACAACCTTATACAATTTAGCATTACTTTCAGGAATTTCAATAAGAGAAAGAAAAAATCATTCATCCCCTGTTAGTTATGTTTCCCCTGGACTTGATGCTACAGTTTCAAAAGAAGAAGATGTAGATTTAAAAATTCAAAATCCTTATAAATATCCATTGATGATTAAGGTAAAAGTTATAAATAATAAACTTCAAATGGAACTTTATGGAAAAGTACCCAAAAAGAGAAATATTAAAATTGTTGTTGAAAATTTTAGAAAAACAGACAATTATTTTGAAACAATTACAAAGAGATATATATACGATGAGGGAAAATTGTTGTTTTATGAAATAATTTCAAAGGATAAATATAAAATTGACTTTTAAACTAAATGAAAGTTATAATTTATTAACTATGAGAAAAATATTTATTCTTGGATGTTTAATCACATTTTTTTTAATTCTTACAGGATGCCAGAATATAGAAAAAAAAGAAGAAAAAGTTAAAGAGGAATCAATAAAAGAAAAAATAAGTGATTTAATTACAAAAGAAGAACCTGAAAAAAAGATTGATTTTGGAATTTCAGAAATACCAAAAGTCACTCCGGGAATAAAAGAAAAAAAGAATAGCGAGGTGGAAAAAAAAGAGTATTCAGAAGAAATAGTAAGTGAAAATTTATATCCAATACCGGAAAATATTAAATTTGTATCTCCATCTGAAATAAATCAGGAAATGGCAGAAATCTTTCAGAATATATATTTTGATTATGACAGTTATGATATAAAAAAAGAAGAAATTGAAATTTTAAAAAAAATTGGAGATTATCTTATAAAAAATCCAGAAATAATGGTTTTAATAGAGGGGCACTGTGATGAAAGAGGAACAAGAGAATATAATCTTGTTCTTGGAGAACAGAGAGCATTAAGTGTAAGAAATTTTCTGATAAATCTTGGAGTATCTTCAAAAAGATTGTTCACAGTAAGTTATGGTGAAGATAAACCCGCTGTTTTAGGAAGTAATGAGTCAGCATGGGCAAAAAATAGAAGATGTGAATTCAAAATAGGAATAGAAAAGTGAAGAGAAAAAATATTTGCTTATTTTTTCTAATTTTTATAACTGGATGTACCAATTTAACAACAAAAAAAGAAGAAGTATCCAAAGAAAAAATAAAAGATATTGAAGATGCTTTATTTTTAAGTGCAGAAAATTTTGATAAAAGAATAAAAAAATTAGAGGAAAATCAGTCCGCAATACTAAATGTTCTGAATAAAAATACAAACCAAATTTCAGAAGCCATTAATTCTTTAAATGACTATATATCAAAGGAAAAAGATTTTTCCGGAGAAATCAGAAAAACAAAAATTGAAATTACAACTCTTAAAGAAGATATAAAGTCATTAAACAATAAAATAAGTGAAATGAAGGGTAAAATTGATGAAGTAATGGTGATGACCGAGGAAAAAAATAAAAAAATTGAAGAGGGACTAAATAAAAAAATTGTAGATATAGAAAAAGAAACATCTCTAATAAAAAAGAACTATACAGATATCCTTTCACTTCCTCTAATCTTACAGAAATCCATGAATGAATTCCAAACCTCACTTACAAAAGTAATAAATGATTTTCAAAGTAATCTTTTAGAACTAAAAAATTCACAGATAAAACTGTCAAATATTATTGAGGATACCTCAAAACAAATAAAAGATTTAAAAACTAAAGTTGAAATACTTGAAAATTCTTTAAAATTACAGAATAAAACAATGATTGATGAATTAACAAGACAGGAAAGCGAAATATTTTCGGTCAAAAGAGAAGTTTTCTATATAACAAGAGATGTTAAAGAAATATCAGACAAAACCTTCACAAAAAATGATGAATTATTTGAAGATGTTAACACTCTAAAAAAAACATATAATGACTTAATCTCATCCACTTCAACACTTGTTAAATCTCTGAGCAATTTACAGGATGAAATTTTAAATCTAAAAAATAGTGTTGCAAAAATCAATCAAAATATTGAAAATTTAAATAAGGAAATATCCGATTTAAAAACCGAATTTGATTCAACTAAAAAAACGATAAATGAAAATAATAAAATTTTTATTGATGAATTTGCAAGACATGAAAATGAAATTTTGAAATTAAAAGAAGTTATACTTTCAGATACGCATATTTCAACAAAAATGAATAATGAAAAAATAAAGATTTTGGAAAGAGATGAAACAAAAAAAATTTATACAGTCCAAAAAGGTGATTATCTTTCAAAAATTGCAGAGAAATTTAAAGTTAATATAGATGAACTGAAAAGGGTTAATAATTTGAAAAATGATATAATCTATCCAGGACAAAAACTTATTATACCTGTAAAAATTAATATAATTTCTGAATAACGAAAGTAGGAAAGAATGAAGAAATATTTTTTCTCATTTTTTATTCTATTTCCAACTTTTTTATGGTCTGAAAGAGAACTATACATTGCTGAAAAAGTTAAAAAAGAAATTATAATTGATGGAAACATAACTGAGGAAGAATGGGGTAAAAAACCAACAATAAAGAGATTTTATATTCCTGGTAATTTTAATAAAAAACCATATTCAAATACAACTGTCTGGATTAAATATGATGACAACTACTTATATATTGCAGGAAAAATGGAGGATAAATGTCTTATAGGATATGTCACAAAAAGGGATGGACCTGTCTGGAATGATGATGTTTTTGAAATTTTCATAAAACCAGAATTTAACTCAAACTATTATTATGAGATAAATTCAAACATTCTTGGAACTTTATTTGATGCTTTCTTTCATAGAAAGGGTGTTTATTACATGAATAATGTTGAAAAATTTTCTTCAGAAACAAAAGTTGCTGTTAAAATAAATGGGACTCTGAATGACGAAAATATTGATGAAGGATGGGAAATTGAAATGGCAATACCTTTTTCTGCTTTTTCAAAAACAACAAAACCTCCAAAGAAGGGAGATATCTGGTATTTTGCAGTAAATAGATATGATTATTCAATTTATATACCATATGGAAGAGAACTTTCAAGTTCAGCAAAATTAAGAAGAACTGATTTTCATCTATATTATGACTATGACAAATTACTATTCAAATGAATTATAAAACTTTAACAGGTTTTTCAAAATATTTCCTTAAAAAGTAACCTGTATATGACCTTGAGTTTTTGGCAATTTCTTCGGGACTCCCAGTTCCAACTACATAACCACCCTTATCTCCTCCTTCAGGACCAAGGTCAATTATCCAGTCAGCATATTTAATAACCTCAAGATTATGTTCAATAACAATAACTGTTGAACCCTTATCCACAAGTCTTTTTAAAACATCAAGTAATTTTGCTATATCTGCCATATGAAGCCCAACTGTTGGTTCATCTAGTATATATAATGTTTTTTCATTTCCTTTTCTTGATAATTCTGCAGCGAGTTTTACTCTCTGTGCTTCTCCCCCTGATAGAGTTGTTGCAGGTTGACCGAGAGAAAGATATCCAAGTCCAACATCATAAAGTGTTTTCAATTTTTCTACAAGTTTGGGATGAACTTTAAAAAATTCAAGTGCTTCCTCTATTTTCATCTCAAGAACTTCAGATATATCCTTCCCTTTATATTTAATTTCAAGCGTTTCTCTATTATATCTTTTCCCTTTACACACATCACAGGGTATATAAACATCAGGTAAAAAGTGCATTTCTATTTTCATAATTCCCTCTCCCATACATGCTTCACATCTTCCGCCTTTAACATTAAAACTGAATCTCCCTGGTGTATAACCTCTTATTTTTGCTTCATAAGTATTTGCAAATATTTCTCTAATATAGGTAAATGCACCTGTATATGTCGCAGGATTTGAACGGGGTGTTCTACCAATAGGCGACTGGTCAATTACAACTACTTTATTTATATATTCTGTTCCTAAAATTGCATCATGCTTACCTGGTTCTTCTTTTGAATCATATAAAATTTTCTTCAACCCTTTATATAAAACATCTTCAATTAAACTGCTTTTTCCAGAACCAGAAACTCCGGTAACACAAACAAATAAACCAAGTGGAATTTCAACATCAATATTTTTTAAATTATTATGACTTGCTTTTAAAATTTTTATTTTTTTTTCTCCCGGTTTTCTTCTTTTGGTCGGTATTTCAATTTTTAATTTACCACTTAGATATTTTCCAGTTATTGAATTTTCATTTTTTATAATGTCTTCAAGTGTCCCCTTTGCAACAACTTCTCCTCCATGAATACCTGCTCCAGGTCCAAGATCAACTATAAAATCTGCATTTTTAATTGTCTCCTCATCATGCTCAATAACCACAACAGTATTGCCGATATCCCTTAAATGTTTCAATGTATTTATAAGTTTCAAATTATCCCTCTGATGAAGCCCTATTGTTGGTTCATCAAGAATATATAAAACACCTACAAGCCCTGAACCAATCTGAGTAGCCAGTCTTATCCTTTCTGCTTCACCACCCGATAAGGTATGTGTCATTCTATCAAGTGTCAGATAGTCAAGTCCTACTTCTTCAAGAAAATTAAGTCGTGACAGAATCTCTTTTAAAATCTGTTTTGCAATAATCTGTTCTTTTTCACTCAATTTTAAATTTTCAAAGAATTCTTTTGCTTTAACAACACTCATTTTACATATATCCATAATTGATTTACCCGCTATTTTAACAGCAAGGGATTCAGGTCTCAATCTACCACCTTTACAGGATGGACAGGTAACCTCTCTTATATATTTCAAAATTTCCTCTCTTCTGTATTCACTTTCTGTTTGATGAAAAAGTCGTTCAAGATTTGGTATAACTCCCTCAAAATTATATTCTTCTGAACCATAAATTACTATATCCAGTTCCCTTTTTGAAAGGTCACAAACTCTATCGTCTATGCTCCTGCCAAGAGAATCAAGAATATCGTTTAAAAGAGACCTGTAATACCAGAAAAGTCCTCTCCCTCCAACATCATGCCATGGTTTAATCGCTCCTTCTCTGAATGTTTTTGTTTTATCAGGAATAACGAGGTCGGGGTCGACTTTCATCAAAAAACCAAGTCCCTTACATTCAGGACATGCACCATAAGGACTGTTAAATGAAAACATTCTTGGAGATATTTCTTCAAAACTTATTCCACAGATCGGACAACTGTAATTTTCATTAAATATTATATCCTTGCCATCTTTCTCAACTATAACAATCCCCTTCCCTATTTTCAAAGCCATTTCAACACTTTCTGCAATCCTTGTTTTATCTTCATCTTTTACCCTATAATTATCAATTAAAACCTCTATATTATGAATTTTATATCTATCAAGTTTTATTTCTTCATCAACATCATAATATTTTTTATCAACCCTTACTTTTAAAAATCCCATTGTCTTTATCTGGTCAAAAATTTTCCTGTATTCACCCTTTCTTCCTCTTATAACAGGAGCGAGAACTTTAATTTCAGAAGTATTCTCAAAATTCATAATCCTGTCTATAATTTCTGATGAGGACTGTCTTGAAATGACCCTTCCACAATTTGGACAGTGAGGAATTCCAACTCTTGCAAAAAGGACCCTTAAATAATCATAAATTTCAGTTGTTGTTGCCACTGTAGACCTTGGATTTGCCGCTGCTTTTCTTTGTTCTATTGCTATTGCTGGAGGAAGTCCTGTTATCTGTTCAACATCTGGCTTTTTCATCTGCTCTAAAAATTGCCTTGCATAAGCGGATAAACTTTCTATATATCTCCTCTGTCCTTCAGCATATAAAGTATCAAAAGCAAGAGATGATTTACCTGAACCAGAAATTCCAGTAATAACAATAAGTTTGTTTCTTGGCAAATCAAGGTCTATATTTTTAAGATTATGTTCTCTTGCACCTTTAATACTTATATATTTTGGTTCCATTTGTAATAAATAAATATTTTACCTTTTCTTTTTTTAATTGACAACCTAATGCTTATGTATAAAATAATATTATAAAAAATAGGAAAGAAGATGTTAAAGGATATAAAGCAACTTATTGATATTGCTTGTTATTATCCTGAAGAAATTGAAAGAGTTTTAAAAGGAGATTCGTTTTTAAAGTTTGACCCTGAACTTGGATATATTCAAATTAATTATATTTTCAGAGATGGAATCTATAATACACTTTCTGAATATACATACGATAACAAATATAATTATAGAAAAATTGTAAATTATCCTGAAAAACCTTGTAGAATAAACACATATGGAAATAGTTATACTCAATGTGCTCAGGTTTCAGATGGTGAAACATGGCAGGAAATATTAGCCGCACATTTCAGAGAGCCGATAAGAAATCTTGGTGTTGGCGGATATGGTGTTTATCAGGCATATCTGAGGATGATGAGAATTGAAAAAACTGATATTGGAACTGAATACATAATTTTAAATATATGGGATGATGACCATTTAAGAAATATTGACTCTTCTAGATGGATAAGAGTTGCATGGATGCACAGAGATTTACCAAGAGGTGGTGGAGAAAATACATATCCTGTTCATGGATTTCCATGGGCACACTTAAGATTTGATATTGAAAAAGAAAGATTTATTGAAATACCTGGAAGATGTAAAAATGAAGATGATTTAATGAAACTAACTGATAGAGAATATTATTATAATTTTTTCAAAGACGACCATGTTGTACATTTATTTGCTCTTACTCAGGGATTAGATGCACCTATTGATTATCTTGAAAAACTTGGAGAATCCTTTGGATTAAAGATTGATTTAAGAAATAAAAAGAAAAGAATTAAAGATGCCCAGAAACTACATATAACTTATGGCATAAAATCAACAATATATATACTTGAAAAACTCAAAAAATGGATTGCAGATAACAAGAAAAAACTTATGGTAATTTTAAGTTATGATGCCCCTACCTGTAAAAAATACATTAAAAAGGGAGAAAGATTTGATGAGGAATTGCTTGAATATTTAAAAACAAACAATTTTTGTTTTATTGATACTCTTGAAAAAACAAAGGAAGAATATAAAATTTATAAATTAAGTGTTGATGATTTTCTTTCAAGATTATATATTGCAAGAGCAGGAGCACAAGTATTTGGTCATTATTCTCCCTCTGGAAATTTCTGGTTTGCATGGACAATAAGAGAAGAACTTGTTAAATTTTTAGACCCCAAACCTCCTGCATATAGATAATTTAGCGAAATTTTAAAATCTTATATTCAAAACTGTCAAGAAGTGCTTTCCATGATGCTTCAATTATGTTTTCTGAGACGCCAACTGTTCCCCATGTATCTTTCTCATCTGTTGATTCTATTAAAACTCTTGTAACAGCAGCAGTTGCTTTCTCAGGTTTCAGTATTCTTACCTTATAATCAGTCAGTTTCATTTCTTTAATTTCTGGATAGAATTTTTCAAGTGCTTTTCTCAAGGCATTATCAAGTGCATTTACAGGTCCATTTCCTTCACTTGCTGTATGTTCAATAAGTTTACCAACTTTAACTTTAACAGTTGCTTCAGAAATTACTTTTTTACCTTTTTTCTCAACAATAACTCTAAAACCTTCCACCTCAAAAAGTTTCTTATATTTGCCGAGTGCTTTTCTTACCATAAGTTCAAAAGTCCCTTCACCTGCTTCAAACTGATAACCTTCATTTTCAAGTTCTCCAACCATATCAACAAGTTTCTTTATAATTTCAGGTTTTTCTTCAAGTTTGTAGTCCTTAAATTTCTGTAAAATTGTGCTTTTACCGGAAAGTTCAGATATTAAAATTCTTCTTTCATTCCCAACAACTTTTGGGTCAATATGTTCATAAGTCAAAGGATTTTTACTAACTGCATCAATGTGAACCCCTCCTTTATGG
Source organism: bacterium (assembly GCA_035371905.1). NCBI lineage: Bacteria > bacterium. The sequence goes on from DAORXQ010000015.1 coordinate 18,394, forward strand.
GCAAAAGCGCTTAAACCAACAAAAGGTTGATTATTTGGAGGAACAATATTTGCGACTTCATAAATAAATCTTGAAAGTTCCGTTAGATGAATTAAGTTTTCATCAGGAATACATTTATAACCCATTTTAATCTGTAAAATTGGAATTATTGCGGTCAAGTCAGCATTTCCACACCTTTCTCCAAAACCATTTATTGTCCCCTGAATATGAACTGCTCCACTTTTAACAGCACTTACAGTATTTGCAACTCCAAGAGAAGAATCGTTATGAGTATGAATTCCAAGAGGTATTTTAATTTTCTCTTTAATTTTTTTAACAATTTCTTCAACTTCAAATGGTAAACTTCCTCCATTTGTATCACATAAAACAATTCTTTCTACTCCATAATTTTCAGCAACAAGAAGTGTTTTTAATGCATATTCAGGATTTCTTTTATATCCATCAAAAAAATGCTCAGCATCAAAAAATACTTTTCTGCCATGTTTAGTTAAAAAATCTACTGTTTCTTCAATAAGTTTTAAATTTTCATCAAGTGTAATTTTTAAAACATCAGCAACATGTAAATCCCACGATTTTCCGAAAATTGTTATATATTCTGTTTCACTTTCAAGTAATTTCTTTATAAAAGGGTCTTTTTCAACAGGATAATTTTTTCTTCTTGTACTTCCAAAGGCAACAATTTTACTATTTTTAAATTTTTTATTTTTTATTTTTTTGAAAAAAGCAATGTCTTTAGGATTTGAACCAGGCCAGCCACCCTCTATAAAATCAATACCAAATTCATCAAGTTTTTCTGCAATCTTAATTTTATCATTAAGAGTAAAAAAAACGTTTTCTCCCTGTGCTCCATCCCTTAGTGTAGTATCATAAACCTCTATCTTATTTTTTTCCATTTTGTTTTTCTCTCCTAATAATAATATTATACAGAAGTTTGAAATAAAAGTCAAAAAATTGAAAAGAAAATTATCTTAATAAGATTTTATTCATACTAAATTTTCAAATAAAAGTTATTGATACATTGACAACTGTTTTTTTGTTTCATAAAGAGAAATGATTTTCTGGACAACTTCATCAATTGTAAGATTTGTGGTATCTATGTAAAAATAATCATCCTGTTTGACAAGAGGAGCAATTTTTCTGTTTTTATCTTTTTCATCTCTTTCAATTATTTCCTTTTTTATCTTTTCAATATCCTCTTCAATTCCCATCTGTTTTAATTGTAAATATCTTCTTTTTGCCCTTTCATCAACTGAGGCATCCAGATATATTTTTAACTGTGCATCTGGAAACACTTTACTTCCTATATCTCTCCCTTCCATAACAATATTATTTTTTTCTCTGTATTTTCTTTGCATATCCCATAAAATCTCTCTTATTTTCAGCATTGAAGCAATATAAGAAGTATTTTTACTCACATCTTCTTTTCTTATTTCATCACTTACATCTTCACCATCAACAAAAACTTTATATCTATCAGAATCATTATAAAGTTCAATTTTTGTATTTTTTGCCATTTCAACAATTTTTTCTGTATCTTCCCACGGTATTTTTTCTTTCATTGCTTTTAAAGTAAGTGCTCTATACATTGCACCTGTATCAACATAAAGAAAATTCAATTTTTTAGCAATAATTTTTGCAACAGTACTTTTCCCTGCTCCTGCTGGACCATCAATTGCTATAACAAAGTTTTTCATTTATTCTTCCATTATTTCTTTTTCTTTATCTTTTATTTTTTTGTCTACTTCCTCTATATATTTATCTGTCAACTTTTGAATTTCTTCAGTTCCTTTAAACATATCATCTTCAGAAATCTGTTTATCCTCTTTTGCTTTTTTTAACTGTTCATTTGCCTTTCTTCTTAATTCTCTTATTTCAACTTTTGCCTCTTCTCCCATATTATGTAAAATTTTTACAAGTTCTTTTCTTCTCTCTTCGCTTAAAGGAGGGATCGGAACTCTGATTATATTTCCATCTGATATAGGTGTAAGTCCAAGATTATTTGTCTGTATTGCTTTTAAAATATTTCCATAAATACTTTTATCCCATGGTTGAATGACTATCATCTGTGGCTGTGGTATTGTAATTGTAGCAACCTGATTGATTGGCATTTTTGAACCATAACATTCAACTAAAACTCCTTCAAGTAGAGATATTGAAGCCCTGCCTGCTCTCATCTTTGAAATTTCTTTAGTAAAAAAATCCACTACCCCTTTCATTTTTTGTTCTGTTTCATTATAAATCTTACTTCTCATTTAGTCCTCCTTTCTCTGAAATAATTGTTTTTACTCCTTTTCCAAGAACAATCTTCTTCAAATTTCCCTTTTTAAAAAGATTGAAAACAATTATTGGAATTTTATTTTCCATACACATGGATATTGCTGCAGCATCCATTATTTTCAGTTGTTTCTGTATTATTTCCAGATAACTTAAGTTTTTATATCTTTTTGCATCAGGGTATTTAAAAGGGTCTGCAGAATAAACACCATCAACTTTAGTCGCTTTTAAAACAACATCTGCTTTTATCTCTACTGCTTTTAGTGCTGCCGCAGTATCAGTGGTAAAATATGGATTTCCTGTGCCACCAACAAATATTACAATTCTTCCCTTTTCAAGATGTCTTATTGCTCTTCTTCTTATATATGGTTCACAGAATTGACGCATTTCAAAAGCACTCTGAACCCTTGTATCAAGACCGAGTTTTTCAAGTGCATTCTGTAAAGCAAGCCCATTTATAACAGTTGCAAGCATTCCCATATAATCAGCAGTAACAGACTCAATAACTTCTTTATCTCTTTGACTGCCTCTATAAATATTACCTCCTCCGACAACAAGCCCAATTTCACATCCCAGTTCCCAGACATCTTTTATTTCTTTAGAAATTGAAATCAGTGCTTCTGAACTAATACCACCTTTGTTATTTTCCTGCAGTGCTTCACCTGAAAGTTTTAATAAAATTCTTTTAAAAACTGGTTTCATTTTTTTCTATAAAAGACTATTTCTCTTTTCCCAATTTTAACTCGCCCTTGATATTTAATTTTTAAATTGTCAAATTTTTCAATTTCCTTTTTATTCAAACCAAGCATTTCTATCATTTTTTCACATGTTTGTGGTATAAAAGGATATAAAAAGATTAAAAGATTTCTTATGCCATAAAAAATTGAAATAATCGTCTTTTCACTATCAGAACTATCTCTCCAAGGTGCTTTTTCATCAAGATACTTATTTAAAAATACAACAAGTTTCCAAATTTCTTCAATACCTTCTGAAAAAGAAATATTTTCAAGTTTTTCAGAAAAATTTTTATAAGTTATTTCTGAAATTTCCATAATCTCCCTGTCAGGTTCTCCCTCAGGAATATAATTTCCAAATTTTTTTTCAATAAGATTTAAACTCCTGTTCAGTAAATTTCCAAAGTCATTAACAAGGTCGCTATTATATCTTTTTTTAAAATTTTCTTCCGAAAACTCTCCATCAAGACCAAAAGGAACCTCTCTTAAAAGAAAAAATCTAAAGGGGTCAACACCATATTCTTTAATAAAATATTCAGGAGAAATAATATTACCCTTTGACTTTGAAATTTTTTCTTTTCCAGAAATCCACCATCCGTGAGCAAATATTTTTTTTGGTTGGGGTAATTCAAGAGCAAACAAAATGGCAGGCCATATGATATGATGAAATCTCATAATATCTTTACCAATTAACTGGACATCCGCTGGCCAGTATTTTTTGAATGTTGTCTCATCATAGAGATATCCAATTCCGCTTAAATAGTTTAAAAGAGCATCAAACCATACATAAATTGTATATTTTTCTTCAGTTGGTGATTCTATACCCCATAAAACATTTTTTCTTGTTATACTTATATCTGATAGTCCATTTTTTATGAAGTTAAGAACTTCATTTTTTCTGAAATCAGGTTTAACAAATTCGGTGGTCTCAATCATATTTTCAAGCAATTTCTGATATTTTGAAAGTTTAAAAAAATAAGAAGATTCAGAAATTTCAGATACGGGTCTTTTACAATCAGGACATAAAGGCTGGTTTTCATTTTCAACATTAACATAACTTTCACAGTGAATACAGTAATACCCTCTGTATTCACCTTTATAAAGGTCTCCCTTTTCTAAAAGTTTTTTAAAAACTTTTTTTACAACTTCTTCATGTTGCTTTTCCGTGGTTCTTATAAATCTATCATAAGAAATGTTCATTTTTTTCCACATATTTTTAAATGTTTCTGAAACTCTATCAGCAAGTTCAATAGGTGTCAATCCTTCTTTTTTTGAAGTTTCATAAATTTTCTGTCCGTGTTCATCCGTTCCTGTAAGAAAAAAAACATCAAATCCCTTCATTCTATAAAACCTTGCAAGACAATCTGCCGCTACTGTTGTATAGGTATGTCCTATGTGTGGTTCTGCATTAACATAGTATAATGGAGTTGTTATATAAAATTTCATTTTTTTTCTACCTTTTCCTTTTTATAAAATTCATCTTCGTAATTTAAACAGCATAACAATCTTCCACACAACCCTGTTATTTTATTCATATCAAGTGGTAGTTTTTGATTTTTAACCATTCTCATCGTAATTGATTCAAACTGTTTTAAAAAAGTAATACAACACAATTCTCTTCCACAAATTCCATATCCTCCTTTAATTTTTGCTTCATCTCTTAAACCAATCTGTCTCATTTCAATTCTGCAATTAAAAATTTTAGCAAGGTCTCTTACAAGTTTCCTGAAATCAATTCTTCCATCTGCCCAGTAATAAAAAGTAACTTTAGTTTTATCATAAGAAAAATCAGCATCAATCAATCGCATTGGCAGATTATAACTTTTTACTTTTTCCAGACATATATTAAATGCTTCTTTTCTTTTTTCATTATTTTCCTGAATTATAATAAAATCTTTCTCATTTAATTTTCTCAATACTTTGCCTGAAATTGTTGGTGAAAAAATTGTTTTAGGTTCAAAAATCTTATAAATTTTACCGTAATCTACTGTTCCCTGAGTATACTCCACCAGAACAAAATCCTTTACTTTAACATCCACTTCACTATGCAACTTAAAATACAGATTTTTTTCCACCTTTCTGATTTCTACTTCTGCAATTCTATCCATTTTTCAACCTCTTCAATTATAAGTTTTTCTTCAATTGTAACTTCTTTTAGTTGTTTTGCTTTTTGAAAGTAATATTTAAACTTATCTTCATTACCTATTTTTTTATAAAATTTTGCGATTTCAAGATTATATAATTTTTTATTCGGATATTTTTCCAAAACTTTCAGATACATTTCTTCTGCTTTCTCATAATTTCCTTTAGATTCATAAATATAAGCAAGACGTCTATAACTTTTTACTAAATACGGATTTAGATGAATTGATTTTTCATAATTTAATATTGCTTGTTCAAAAAATTCATCTTTTTCTGTTAACCGCCACATATATGTGTATAAATTTCCCTTTTCAAAGTAAACTTCAAAGTTTTTATTATACTGATTTTCTGCATAATCAAGTAAATATAACTTTACATCCAGATTTTCTTCTATTTCACTATATCTTCTATATCTCTCTGAATTTTCAAATTTTGAGAGTTCAAAAATGTTAAATGCATATAAAATAATAATAAAACATAATAAAGGTTTTGTCAATCCTTTAATTTTAAATTTATCTTTATATTCATAAAAACCACCAAAAATGAAAAATAAAATTGCAACTGATGGGTCAGAAAAATCAAAATCAATTAAATTATGAAGAAAAAAAGTAAGTAGAAGATAAAAAACTCCGTTGCTTAAAAAATCCTTTTTTCTCTCTTTTAAAGGATTTAATATTATAATAAACAAGAATGACATTAAAAAAATCACTCCTATAAATCCATTTTCAGCAAATGTTTCTATTAAAAAATTATGAGCATGTGCTGCTTCAAGACCCTCAGGTGATTTATATTTTAAAAAATAATATCTGAAATTCTCAGGACCTACTCCCATAAAAATATTTTTTTGAATAATTTTCATACTACCCTTCCAGTAAGTTATTCTATCAAGTAAAGAATGTATATGAGGAAGAACTTTAAAATGATATCCAAGATATAAAAATAAAAATTCAAAAAATATAAGAAAAGTTAGTATTCTTTTAAACTTTTTTTCGTTAAGTAAAAGTTGTAATAAAATGATATGGGAAATAAAAAGGAAAATTAAAAGGCCACCCATAGATTCTGTAAAAATTAAATTTATAAAACACAGAAGAAAAAGAAGAACAGAAAAAATTTTAAAGTATTTTTTATCCTCATTTAGAAAAAGAAAGAACAGAAATGGCATAATTGAAATAAGAAAAGAAGCGTAAATATTAGGATAAACAAATGTTGAATAAATTCTATTACTCTCCATTCTATCAAAAAAAGTTGGAGAGAGATATTTTAAAATTTCAGGATTTTGTTCTAAACTTTCCTGACTTTGAAGATATTTTCTTGTTGCTTCAATACCCCAGAATCTTTGATAAATTCCGTATAAAGTTAAAGTAAAAACAGTAAACAAAATAATATAAATTAAAACGCTCTTTTCTTTATCCCTAAATATATTTCGCACCAGAAAAAATAGACACAGATATGAGACAATATATGAATTATATCTTATACCTGTTCCTTTTATTTCTGAAAGGAAAGACGAAATTATTGAAAAAAATGAAAAAAGTAAAATTAAAACTTCAACATAAGTAAATTCAAGTTTTTGAAAATTTAGTAAAGTGAAGACAATAAATAAAAGAAAAATTGAAATTGTAAAGAAAAGATTGAATTTTGGATAAGTAATACCATCAAAAAGGAACCTACAAAATATAAGAGAAGATAGAATATAACAGTATATTTTATTTATGATTTCCTTTTTTTTCATTTAATAAACCTGTAATTTCTTTTAAGTTTTCTTTCCCTGTTTTCTTTAAGAATTCTCTCAAACTTTCAATAACTTCATCTATAATCTTTGTATTTGTGAACAAACCGCTTCCAATACCAACGGCTGATGCTCCTGACAGAAAATATTCAACTGCATCCCTCCCTTCTGTAATTCCACCAATACCAATAATTGGAATGTCAACAACTTTATAAACTTCGTAAACACATTTTAATCCAATTGGTTTTATAGATGAACCTGATAACCCTCCATTAATTACTCTCATTTTTTTAATATCAACACCTAAACCCCTTACAGTGTTAATAAGAGCAAGTATGTCAACTCCTCCTTCTTGGGCAGCAATTGCAATTTCTGTAATGTCAGTAACATTAGGTGAAAGTTTTGCTATAAGAGGAATATCTGTTTCATTTTTTATTTTTTTTATAAGTTTATGGGTTAAATTCGCATCCTGAGAAATCATTTTCTGATTTTTTTCAAAATTTGGACAGGAAAGATTTAATTCTATTGCATCAATATTTTCTTTATTTAAAATTTTAATAATATCAATGAATTCTTTCTCACTTCTTCCTGTAATACTCACAAAAACTCTTTTAAATTTTTTTCTTATAAAAGGAAGAATGTTTTTGGTAAAATAAAAAACTCCTGGATTTTGAAGCCCTATATTATTTATCATCCCTGAATATGTTTCATATATTCTGGGTTGAGGATTTCCACTCCATGGTTGATAAGTAATTGTTTTTGTTGTAATGGCACCTATCTTTTCAAAATCAATAAAGTCAAGTTTTTCAGTACCGTATCCAAATGTTCCACTTGCCATTATAATTGGAGAATCAAGTTTTATCTTTCCAAGTTCTACTTTTAATTTTTTTATTCCCATATTATTTTTTTACCATCAAAAACAGGACCATCTTTACACACCCTTTTGTATTCCCATTCTTTATTTTCTTTAACTTTTACAACACAACCATAGCATAAACCCATTCCACAAGCCATATAATTCTCCAGAGAAATGAAAACAGGTAATCTATCAGAATATAATGAAATTTTTTTTAAAAGAGGTTCAGGTCCTGCTCCATATAAAATTTCAAAACTATTGTATTTTTTAAATACTGTAAAAATATTTCCTTTCTCACCAAAACTTCCATCATCTGTAGAAAAAATATAATTTATACCCGCAGGTAGTAAATCAAAAAATATCTGATTTTTATTTCTTGCTCCGTAAAAAAAATATACCTCATTAATTTTTTTCAATTCCTCTGATAGAAAGATCAAAGGAGCAACTCCTGTTCCACCTCCTATAAGAGCAACTTTTTTATTTTTAAAAACAGGAAAAGAATTACCAAGAGGTCCTAAAACATCAAGAAAATCATTCTTTCTTTTCTTGCTCAACTTCTCCGTTCCTATCCCTACAACTTTATAAATTATACTTATTGAGTTTTTTGTATATTTAGCAACTGAAAAGGGTCTTCTTAAAAAATTATTTTCTATTTTTATATGAATAAAATTTCCCGGCAAAAACACATCTTGGAATTTATTTTCAATTTCAAGTAAATAAAAATTTTCAGTCAATTCTATATTTTTTATAATTTTACAGATTTCACTTTTCATTTATTTTATGATAACATTTTTCAAAGATTTTTACTAACTTAAAAAAGGAGGAAAAAATATGGATATTAAAATAGGATTTATTGGATGTGGTGGAATTGCAAGAGCCCATATGTTGCGATTATCTAAAATTGAAGGAGTGAAATTTTCCGGTATGTGTGATACAGATGAAAATGCTGCAAGAGAATGTGCAAAAATATATGGAGGAAATGTATACACTGATTTTAAAAATATGTTTGAAAATGAAAAAATAGATGCCTGTTTTATATGCGTTCCTCCTTATGCTCATACAGGACAGGAAGAAGAATGTATTGAAAGAAGTATACCTTTTTTTGTAGAAAAACCCATACATTTGAATTTGGAAAAAGCAGAGGAAATTGCTAAAAAAATAGAAAATAAAAAATTAATAACATCTGTAGGATATGTACTGAGATATTTTGATATTATTGAAAAAATGAAAAAATTGACTGAAACAGAAAAAATTGGGATTGTCAGGGGTAGATATTACGGAGAGGTCCCTGGAGCAGGAAGAAAAAGATGGTTAATAAAAAAAGATATGTCAGGCGGTCAGTTAATTGAACAGGCAACTCATACGGTTGATTTGATGAGATATTTCTGTGGAGATGTAGAAGAAATTTATGCATACAAATTTGAAGGAATTAATAATAAAATTTTTAAAGAATATGATGTTGAAGATGGTTTAACAATGATTTTGAAATTTAAAAATGGAATTATCGGAAATCTTACATGCACATGGTTATGGAAAGGTTTTGAAAGTGATATTGAAATTATTGGAAAAGATGTGATTTTCTTTTATAAGGGTAATACTATTGAAATAAATAAGGGAGATAGAAGCGAAAAGTATATATCAAATGTTGACCCGATGTATCAAGAGGACTTTGCATTTATAAAAAGCGTTTGGGAGAAAAATCCTGAACTTATAAAATCAGATTATAAAGATGCATTAAAAACATTAAAAATAACTTTAAAAGCACATGATAGTATATTAAAAAATCAACCTGTTAAACTGTAAGATTAAAATTTCCATTTAACTAAATTAATAAAAACATTAGGTAAATAAAATTCAAAAACATAATTGACTAATCCTTCAAGAAAATATTAAAATACAATTGATGAAAGTGATAATTTTTGTTATTTTCAGTTATTTTGTAGGTAGTATTTCTTTTGCATATCTATTCACTTATTTCCTCACAGGACAGGATATAAGAACTATTGGAACAGGAAATCCCGGGGCAGCTAATGTTGCAAGAACCTTAGGGAAAAAATGGGGCATTATTGTCTGGTTGGCTGATACAATAAAAGGTGTATTTCCAATGTTTCTTGCGAACAAATATGGAATTACAAATTTTATACTTCTTACTTTAATTGGTTCTTCTGCTGTAATAGGACACTGTTATTCAATTTTCTTAAAATTTAAAGGTGGAAAAGGAGCTGCTACAAGTGGTGGTATTATTTTGTATTTAATGCCTAAACTTTTTCCTCTTGTAATTGCTTTATGGTTTTTTGCTCAGAAAATAAATCCTCGTTCTCCTAAAATTTTAACTTCTTGTATTCTGATATTTTTTATATTCCTTTTTATTTTTTACAAAACTTACTTTTTTCAACTTTTTATTTCTACCCTGATCCTTATTTTAGTTGGTGCTATTATCAATAAAGATGTAATTCAGGAAATAAAAAATACAAAAAGGATTAAAAATGGTAATCTGGAAAAGAAAAATGTATAGAATTTTTATGGGTTCAATTATTCCTTCAGTTTATTTATTCACAAATTCGTTATTCTTCTCTCTGATAATATGTTCTTTTTTTTTAACCCTACTTTTTTCTCTTGAATTTGAAAGATGGAAAAATCCAGGTGTATGGGATTATGTTTTAAGAAAGTATGGTAGAATTTTTAAAACACCCCCTGGAAAATTAACTGGTGATACCTATTTTATGCTTGCCACTTTCATAATTTTACTTTTTTTCAAAAAAGATATTGCAATATCTTCTTTATTTTTCCTTATTTTTGGTGATGCAGGAAGTGGAATTCTTGGAAGTAAATATGGTAAAACAAAAATTTTTCCAGGTAAAACTCTTGAGGGGTTCATAGGAGGAATTATTTTTAATTTGATAATTGCTTTTTTTCTTCATAATTTTTTGAATTTACCATTTTATATTTTATTATCAGGAGTTTTAATATCTTCAATTGTTGAAATTTTGCCTCTTAAAATAGATGATAATCTAACAGTAGGAATTATAACTGCTTTTTTTATGAATATATTAAATAACTTAATATGAAAAAAGGAATTGCTCTTTGTGGTGGAGGGGCAAAGAGTTTTTGTCAAATCGGTGTTCTTAAAGTTTTTGAAAAAGAAGGTTTTGATTTTGAAGTTATTACAGGAACTAGTATGGGAGCTTTAATAGGAACAATTTATTCGTTTACAAAAAGTGCAGAGAAACTTGAAGAAATTATTTTTAAAATATTTTCAATAAGGGAATTACAAAAAATAGAAAAACTTTTTTCAAGAAAAAGAAAAAGAAGTTATCTTTACAGATTTATTGATGGAATAAAAGATTTTTCTTTACTCCTTTTTGATAGTTTTAAATCAGGACTTATTGAGTCTGAAATAATTAAGGAAAAAATTTATAAATATGTTGGAAAAGAAATTTATTTTGAAGAGCAGAAAAATACACTTGGTATAATTGCCACTGAATATTTTACAGGGAGACCCGTTATATTTAATAGTGGAAAAATCATTCCATCTCTAATCGCTTCCTGTGCAATTCCTGGACTTGTAACACCTGTCAAAATAAGTGATAATTATTATGTTGATGGAGGGGTAACAAGTAATCTTCCGGTTATTGCAAATCATATACTTGGAGGCGAAGTAATTATTGGGATAGAAAATAACTCTCTACTGAAAAACCATAAACCATTGAATGCTTTTGAAGTATTTGTTCAGATAGAAAAAATAAAAAACCATTATTCAAACATTTTAGAAAGTTCTCTCTCTGATTTTGTTTTAAAAATAGAATTATCTTCTGTAGAATGGTTTAATTTCTCAAAATTAAAAGAATGTATAAAAATTGGTCAAGATTATGCTCTAAAAAATTTAAAAAAAATAGAAAAAATAATCAATAATCCAGAAAGAATAAATTTGAAAAAGGAAATAGTTGAAAATTTAAAAGATTTTTTTTTAATCAGGGAATCTACCGGGATTTAACCAGGATGACCACTGTTCCGGATACTTTTCAACCCAGTTCTGAACCCTTTTAATGAAAAAGGCGGTATTTTCCTTTACATCTTCAGACACATTTCTGGATTCTTTAAGTTTATAAGGACCTTCAATTACTATCTTGTGTTTCATTGGACCTGTTCTCACTGTATATAATCCAATTACATTTGTTTTATATTTTCTTGCAAAAACAGCAGCACCTGCAGGAACATAAACTTCTTTCCCAAAAAATTCGCATTTTATTCCGTTTGGAGCATGCTGGTCAAGATATATACATAAAATTCCACCATTTTTAATCCATCTCTGAGAATCTTCAATCGCTTTTTTCAGGTCTTTTCTTGAAATTGAGGGGACACCAAATTTTTCTCTCAGTTTTCTCAAATCTCTATCTGTATACACATTTACTGACCTTGCTACAATCATATTAACCGGATATCCTTTTTTAGTAAGAATAACAAGAGCAAATGGGAAATTTCCCATATGTGGACATACTGCAATAACTCCTTTTTTTTCTTTTACCACCTGCTTTAAAATT